>NZ_JAWYAJ010000109.1:0-15362 GCF_034124845.1 Robinsoniella sp. | reverse complement strand
CTCGGAAAGGGAAGGGGGCGGATCTGGGCTGGTGGTTGGAAGGCGTGTAGCAGATCTGAGCATTTACTTACCTTCCCGGAGTGTTTTTTGGCGGATAGGATTCGACTGGCTCCCATCGGATCCTAAGCGGGCAATGAGCAGCGAAATCCATCAGGATTTCGCTGCGAATGCCCGCGTGCCGCCAAAAAGCGCTCCGGGAAGGTTAGAAAATGCCAGTTCTGCGTTAAGCCATCCAACCACCAGTCCAGGTCCGTCCCCTTCCCTTTCCGCACACTACCTCCATATACAAAGCGTCCTAAATCAGCATCCCCCCATTATCATTTCCCCCTGATCTCTTTTATAAAACTTACCACAATAATAATCATGATAATACCAAGAGGAAATGCCGCGATGATGGAAATCGTCTGGAGCATGGACAGGGTACTGTCCGAGAACAAAAGTGCGATGGGCAGCAGTAAAAATACAAATGCCCAGAATGCCCGGAGTTTCTTACGGGGTTCTTCTCTGCTTTCCATATCTTTTTCTGAATAACCTGCCACCACCAGGGTAATGGCATCAAAAGTACTTGCATAAAATGCTATCATCGCTAAAATCAGAATCAGGAGCACCACGTCGGTTATTGGAAACTGCTCAAAGACCTGCATGATCACTTCCGATGGCGATGTACCCCCGGCAAGCTGCCCAGCCAGATCCAGTTTGCCGCTGGTCTGCAAATGCAGTCCAAATCCTCCAAATACAATGAAGGATGAATATGTTCCCAGCAATCCGCAGGAGATCCCTCCGAAAATTGTCTGGCGCAGGGTTCGTCCTTCTGATATCCTGGCGATAAAAAATGGTGTTGCCACAAACCATGCAATCCAGTAAGCCCAGTAAAAAATCGTCCAGTCCTGAGGGAAACCAGAACCTCCGCTTCCCGAAAGCCGTAAGGGATCCATCCACGTCGCCATCCTGAAGAAGTCATTTAAAACCGTACCAATGGCTGTCACACCGGTTTCAATAATATAAATCTTCGGCCCAAAAACTAGGAATACGCCAATAAGCAGAGCAAATATCACCACACAGATTCCCGCCAGATGGGAGATGGCTTTCATGCCTTTCATAACAGCCCCAATGAAAACCAGTCCGATTACAGCCAGAATAACGATGGACAAAAGTGGCGTGGGTTCAATTCCAAGTATTTTTCCCACTGCCTGTGAGATCAGCGGTGTAGCCAGGGAAAACGTAGTTGCTGTTCCAGCCAGCAGACCCACGATGGAGAAAATATCGATTAGCTTTCCCGCCTTTTTATCCACATGGTCTTTTAAAACAGGCCTGCAGGCTTCTGACAACGTTTGTCTTTTTCTCTTCTTCACATACGTCATATAAGCATAGGCACATGCAGGCAGAAGGTAAAATGCCCAGGGAATCGGTCCCCAGTGAAAAAGCGGATATGCCGATGCATAGTCCTGGCGTTCAGCCAGCGTCATAGCTTCTTTTGCAAATGGCTTTGCACTATAGTAATAGCACCATTCAATTAAAGACCAGTACACAATGTCCGCAGCCATAGTGGACGTAAAGATCATAGCTCCCCAGCTAAAATTATTGTATCTGGGCTTTTGCAGATCTCCAAATTTGATGTTCCCATGTCTGGAAAAAGCCAGTCCGATGGCAGTCAGTAAAATACCAAGGCCCAATAAAATATAGAAGAAACCCAGCTTATTGACAAATACTTCCCGGAGCATAGACGTAATATTCCCGGCGGTTTCCGGAAACAGCATCAGCACCACGGAAATAACTGCAATAATCCCTAATGGAAGCAACGTAATCGTCCAGTCTATGGACGGGTTAAATCTTTTCTTTTTCATATTCTGCCTCATATTCTTTCTTCATATTTAGTGCCCGCTGATATCTGCTCTCCCCATAAGCTCCAAAATCTTCCCCCTTGGTTTCTTTCGCAATTGTCCAGGCGCTCCAGAGCACATCCTGACAGATTTGAAAGAGCAATAGTTTTTGTTTCTCTGTCTGTCCGGGCTCTCTTTCCAGATAATACTGTAAATACAACTCCTCTTCTGCTTTGGAAAATTCACATTCCAGCAAGTGCGCAGCCACATCCCACAACGGGTCATTATACCCTGCATACTCCCAGTCAATCAGATACATTCTTCCCGCCTCATCCGAAACGAAATTTTCTGCCACCAGGTCATTGTGGCAGGGCTTTCGGTCCGGTTTTATCCGCTCAAGCTCTGATCTCAGATGATAAAAGAACTCTTCCAGCTCTTCAAATCCATGATAAAATCTACCGCCGTTTTTTAAAATCTCGCATTTATATTTGTCATATTCATTCCAGACATTGAAATCCCCCTGGAGTTTCACATCCGAATGATGAAGCTTTTTCAAAATCGCAGTTGTTTTTCTCATATATGCTTCCAGCCTGGCACTTCCGGGATTCAAAGTTCTGGCACCCTTTATGTATGTGGTTACCTTAACCCCATTTACCGGGTCGAAATACAGAATCGGGGGATTTAATCCCAGACCGGAAGCAATCCGGCTGTTATATTGCTCGGCACACCGGTCAATAAATACTTCTGTGCATGCCCCCGGAATCCGAAGAATGTAATCCTGCCCCTTTACTTTTACAAAAAAGTTCTGGTTGGTCATCCCTCCGCCGATGCTCACCTGTTCGATATCCTCATCCTTTAACTGCATGCATACCTGAAGCGTTTCCCGTGCTTTATTTTCTTTTCTTAAGACAGCTCGCTTCATCATTTTGGGATAAAGAATCCTGGATGCTTTCTGATACAGGGTTTCATTCTCAATGACGCTCCAGATCAGGTCATCCACCAGTATTCCGGCTATATGGTAAATCCTCCCGATACTCTCAATTGCATATTCATAATTTAAATATGGATTTTCGTTCTTTCCATAATATTGAACCATCTTATCAAACAATTCCATGGATATCTTACTGACACCAATCAGCTCAGCATCCACCCGGTTCAATTGCTTGATATCTTTGGAAATGCGGAATATGCTCCCATTTTCATCCAGCTCCACATATGCTTCATCCATGGAATCGCTGGGGCTTGCAAGAAGCATGCAATTCTGTTCTTTGGACTTTAAAATCTTTTCGATTGCGACCTCTTCCAGAATCTGATTACTCTCTACTAATAGAAAATCTTCTGTCAGATACGCCTTTGCCGCGAACAGGGAGGCCATTGTACCGCTCCATTTATACCTGGTGTTTTCCGCCAGGATAATACCCCGATGTGCAAAATAGTCCTCATACAGCTCTTTTCGGTCACCCACCACCACAATAATCTTTTCTATTCCCTGATTAAGCAATGCCTGTATCATATGTTCGATCAGGGGCATTCCCCCTATTTCCAGAAGGCCTTCCGGTTTGTCAAATGCCGGACTGCAGCCTGCTGCCAGTATAACAGCCAGCTTCACACCCTCTGTATTTCCGGAAAAATCCAATTTTTCTGTCTGGCGGATACGGATCTTCTCCTCCAGAATAGTCTTACCCTTTTGGGTAACCCGGTAAATTTTCCCCGTTTTCGCAAGCAGCCCCTGATCCGCCATCTCCTTTAAAAGGTAATTCACCTGTCCCAGGGAAATCTCCATAGCATCCGCCAGTTTTCTCTGACTCTGAATCCCCTGTTGATTTATAATATACAAAATGCGATCGTATTTATCCATTACATTCACCTCCGTTCAAAAATTGAACATTTTTATTGTACAAAATTTTAACAAGGTTGTCAAGAATAAGATATGAGCTATAGTATCCCCCAGCGGAATAAAAAGAAGCTGCTCAATTTCCCCTGGACTTTCTCCCACATATCCTCTACAATAATCACATCAAATACTAACATAACTCCTTCGAGTTATGACAAACAGGAGAATTTTCATGAAAATCAAAGTTGATAACGCCATTATTCTGGCTGCCGGATTTGCTTCCCGTTTTGTACCGCTTTCACTGGAATACCCGAAAGGGTTAACTGTTGTGAAGGGAGAGGTTCTGATTGAACGGCAGATCATGCAGCTAAAAGAAGCCGGCATTAGAGAATTTATAGTTGTTACCGGGTACCGAAAGGAACAGTATGCTTATCTGAAAGAAAAATACGGAGTAATCCTCACGGAGAATACAGAGTATTCCATCCGGAATAACCATTCATCCATCTATGCCGCCAGAGAATATTTAAAGAACAGCTATATCTGCTCTTCGGATAATTATTTCCCCCAAAACCCCTTTCATAGTTTTGAAGACCGCCCCTTTTACTCCGCTGTATTTGCAGATGGACATACGAATGAATGGTGTATGGAAACGGATGGAAACGGGTTAATTACACAGGTAAACATCGGTGGAAAGGATGCCTGGTATATGCTGGGCCATGTATTTTGGGACGCCGGTTTTTCTTCCCGCTTTCTTGCTATCCTGGAAAAGGAATACTCTGACAGCTCCATCCGGGATTTTATGTGGGAACATTTATATATCAGACATATATCCGAACTGGATCTCTATATAAAAAAATATCCTTCGGACGCCATATTAGAATTTGATTCTTTGGAAGAGCTGCGCAGCTTTGACAGATCCTATCTTACAAACAGCAAATCCAAAATATTAAATGAGATATCATGTCAATTGTCATGTCAGGAATCCGAAATCGGTAACATACACCCCTTTCATGATAGTTTCCACAATTTAGGATTTACATTTACATACCGAAAATGCACATATTGTTATTGCAACGGGCTCCTCACTCCAAACTTATGTTCGAATTAAGAAGTTTTTCTTAATTTTTCCGGTATTGGGGGATTTTTCATTGAAAATCCAAAGTTAATATATTACACTATGGATGAGAACGTTTATGCACAATTAGAAAAGGAGCTTTATTTATGAAAATGAAAAAAGTATTAGCGGCTCTTTGTCTTTCTGCATGTCTGACTTTAGGATTGTCCTCCGTAGCCTTTGCAGCCGGATCACCAGGTGATTCTACTCCAAAGTCTGTTCAGACAACCAACGTCAATACGGCATCAGAGACGGAGACTGACACAGAACCTGTTACTGAAGAAGCTGCAACACAGCTTACGAATGAGCGTGATTCGGAAACTGAAACGCCGGGAAATACCGAAACATCAGAATCTGAGACTGTATCCGAACCTGCTGCAGACGCTACTGAACCGGTTACGGATCCTGTTACTGAACCTGCAACACAGCCCGCAACAGAAGCTCCCGTTCAGCCATCCACAAATGCCCCGAAGCAGGCAGATGATACCGAAGTCATTGAAGAAGACGGCTGGCACGATACTGCAGATGGCAAAAAATATTACATTCAGAATGGTGAGCGCCTGAAAGGAATCCACGAAATCGATAATAATAAATATTATTTTGATTCTAACGGAATACGGGTTTCCGGTCCGGTTACAATTGAAGGTAAAAACTATTATTTTGATGCAGATGGCATCATGCGGTTTGGTTTTCAGACGATAAACGCAAAAAGGTACTTCTACAACGCAGACGGTTCCATGTTAATCGGAAGCAATGCACCACTGAAGATCAACAACAGCCTCTATTTCGTTTTATCTACCGGAGAAATCAAGCTTAAGAGCTGGAACACCTATGCAAACAAAAAATACTACTCCAATCCGGACGGAGTATTAGTAACCGGTTTGCAGACCGTAGACGGCAAAAAGTACTACTTTAATAGCGATGGTTCTTTAATTATAGGTAAGAACAGTGCTATGAAAATCAACAATGTATACTATTTTGTAACGACAGCCGGCGAAATCAAAACAAATGGCTGGAATACAGCACCGGACAAGAAAAAATATTATTCCAATCCGGACGGATCACTTGTTACCAAAGCAGTTAAGAAGATCGACGGAAAATATTATGCATTCAATGTTTCCATGTATAAAAACTGCCTGAAGACAATCGGTGGCAAGAAATATCTCATTTCTTCCAGCGGCGTAGTACGTACCGACAGAATTACTACATACAAAGGTAAAAAATATTACTCTGACAAATACGGCCGTGTTAAAACCGGAGTTTTCAAATACAAAGGGAAAAGATATTTTGCCAACAGCAAAGGCCAGATCCGTACCGGACGTTTTACAGACTCCGGAAAATCCTATTATGCAAATAAAAAAGGACAACTCTATACCGGCTGGGTAAAATACAAAGGCAGTTATTATTACTACAACAAATCCACCGGCGTTATGCAAAAAGGCTGGTTTAAAAGCGGAAAAAGCACTTACTACCTGAATTCGAAAGGTGTCCGCCAGACAGGCTGGGAAAAGATTAAAAAGAAATGGTATTATTTCGCTTCCAATGGCAAAATGCTTACCGGCAGAAGAGTCCTTGGCGGTTCTACTTATTTATTAGATACGAAGACTGGTGCTATGAAAACAGGCTGGCAGAAAATCAGCGGAAAATATTATTACTTTAATAAGAGCAGCGGAGCAATGAAAAAAGGCTGGATGAATCTGGGTTCTAAGACTTACTACCTGGAAACAGATACAGGAGCAAGACGTACCGGATGGCTGACCTATGATGCGAAAAAATATTACTTCAACAGTAAGGGTGTTATGTTAAAAGGCAGACAGACTGTGGATGGAAAAGTATATAACTTTGGTTCCAGCGGCGGCATTGATTTATTATCTACAGGAACACTTACCGTTAAGGTAAACCGTGCAGCAAATACCATTACGGTGTATGCAGACGGAGAACCAATCAAAGCGATGCTTTGTTCCACCGGAATACAGGTTGGCTGGACTCCACTTGGAGAATTCACCATGCTTGACAAACTGCGCTGGCATGAATTAGACGGTCCAAGCTGGGGACAGTATTGTTCTCACATTACACCGGAGATCCTGTTCCATTCCGCACCGGTAACCAGATACAGAGATCCAAACTCCTTACCGGCAGCTACTTATAATCAGCTTGGAAAACCTGCATCCCACGGATGTATCCGACTGACAGTAGCCGATGCAAAATGGCTCTATGATCATTGTCCGATTGGTACCAAAGTAAAAATCTATGATGATGCAAGTAACCCGGGACCACTTGGAAAACCTGCATTACAGTACATGGATGCCAATGCGACACATGATCCGACCGATCCATTATTTAAATAAAATATAATTCTGTTATCGGCATTTAAACAGCTCTATAGCAGGCTTTATAAAAAAGAAACGCTTCAGGATGGAAATTCCTGTGGCGTTTCTTTTTTTATATGAACAGACAGCACTAAACAGGTATAAAAATCCCTGCAGTACGAACCCGCATTCATCCATTCTGGTTTATGCGTTATCATCCTGCAGGGTCATTTACTATTACTTGTTATTCTCCCAGTCCACTTTCTATCGCATGTACAAGTGTTGCCAATGCTTCATTCTCATCTTCACCTTCGCAGACCAGTTCAATTTCATCGCCGCATTTGACACAGGCACCCAACACACTGAGCACACTTTTTGCATTTGCCGTACTGCTGTCTTTTGTAAATGTGATCAGGGACTTAAATTGCATTGCTTCTTTACAAAGAACCCCCGCCGGCCTTAAATGAAGGCCCGTCGCATTTTTCACTGTTACCTTTTGACTAACCATAATTATTCCTCCACCGTACTTTTTTCTGTAATTGCAGTTTCTTCTTTTTTCTCCAGATTCACAACAATTGTTACATCCGATGCCAATACGAATCCTTCCGGCAGTTCGACATCTAATTTTACTGTATATGTCCCTGTTGTTTTATAAGCGCTTAAATCCAGGGTCGCCTTAATATCTTCTGCATCAAATTCATTCAGATCACCAGTTGTAGTTGTAATTATGATAGGAATTTTATCCGACGGCGTCAGTGTCATCTTCAGATCCGTAGGAATATTTTTTGTATTGAGCCTGCTCACCGGCAAATATTCTGTTTTTGTTCCAGCTTTTTCAATTCCAACTGTAACAGTAACGGTATCCGTAGCTGTTTCTGCCAGTTTCAAATCATGTTGTTCTGCCAGCATGTCCTGAATCTCAATCTTCTTTGTCACATCTGAAGTTGCTCCTTCCACAGAAACATCCTCATTTAATTTCAAGCGGCCATTTAATTCCTTTAACGCACTCTCAGTTCCTGCCAAACTGATTGTTTCCGGTGTAATTGTGATGTTTGTCTTTTTATACCCAACTGCCGGCATGCCCACTACATTCACATCCAGCTTAATATCAGGCTTTATCCTCCATAAGTCTGCATCCACCTCCACAGAACCTAATTCTGTTATGGGGACACCACCGGATGTCTTGCAGGTCATACTCTTCATTTTCGTTTCGGCAAACTCTTCGTCATTCTTATCAATAATCTTAAGTGTGCCCTTCAGCCTTTTACTTTCATTCAATCCGTTTACATCTACTACAACTACTACACGGCTGATAATATTAATCAAAGACTGCGGTCCTGCTACAATGATAGAATCACCCTGCTTTACTGTAGCGTTCCCGATTACATAACCAGTTTTAGGGTTTCCGGTAGTCACTGCCTTTACTGCAAAGGACTTTTCCACTTTCGGCTCAATCCGTACCTTCAGGGAAGACGGTTCTACCTTTATATTTTCTTTTTTAATAGATGAGTTTTTACAGGTTACTACATATTGTACGGTCCCCATATCATTGAGGTTTTCAAGATCTGCCGACACGCGGAAATCGGAATTATCCAGTTCCTTTATCACTGAATTTCTTCCGGTAGCGTACACGGTAACCGTGTCCGTATTATTCAACACTTCATATACCTTACCCACTTTTTCCAGGCTCTCCTGATTTTCCACCTCAACCTGAATATTGGTAAAGGGTTTTACTTTTTCCGGATCATTATCCTGAACCACAATCAGCCAGATCAGAAATGCCAGTACAATGGAAATCATCTTTAGGCTAAAGTTATTCACCAAGCTTTTCTTCATTTTTACCCTTTCCTTTCCAAAGTCTGAACTTTTTCGTGTCTACGGATTTATCCTGAAGAATCACTAATTGCTGTCTCAATACTGCAGCGTCAACATCCCGCATTAGTTTGCCTTTGCTGGCAAGTGAGACGCTTCCCGTCTCTTCTGAAACAATAATTGTCAGCGAATCAGTCTCCTCACTGATTCCCACACCGGCTCTGTGCCTGGTTCCCAGCTCTTTGCTAAGCGCCAGGTTATCCGAAAGCGGCAGGTAGCAGGTAGCTGAAATAATTCGATTCCCCCTTACAATCACTGCCCCGTCGTGAAGCGGCGTATTATGTTCAAATATATTAATCAGTAACTGGCTGGTTAATATGGAATCAATTGCGATCCCGGTTCTCTCATACTCAGCCAGCGTAACATTATTCTCAATGACAATTAATGCACCCGTCTTAACCTTTGCCATCTCAACCGTTGCTTTTACCAGTTCATTCACCGTTTTATCGCTGAAACGTTCCCGGATCTCCCTGGCTGTGTCAAATGGCGTCAACGTTGTAAATATCTTTTTCTCTCCCAGTTCTTCCAATGCCCTTCGAAGCTCCGGCTGGAAAATTACCATTACTGCCATAAATGCAAAACCAATTCCCTTATTAATTAAAAATGTTATGGTATCCAGTTCGAAAATATTTGCTATTAAAACAAACAGCCCAAGAAGCAGGATCCCCTTAAGTAATGTCCATGCCCTTGTATCCTTTATCCACACCAGAAAACGGTAAACGATAAATGTCAGGATAATAATTTCAATCACATCTCTGTAGTTAATATTGGAAATAGGCTCCGTCAGTTTATAAAGATTTACCAGAAAAAATCTCTTTATAACCTCCACTGCTTTCACGCCCCTTCTGATTAATAATCTTTAATGTCTAAATCTGACCTCCCCGGTTCCCCTCTACGAACCCGCTTAGGCCTATCGGCTGCGCTTCTCCCCTCATTTCTAGAATTACGCACCGGTTCTTCCTGCCGTATTTCTTTTTTCCTCTGTCTTACCACTGTCTTTGGCACGGCTTTTACAAAATAGTAATAATCGTCATCTTCAAATTGCACCTTTTGCGTCCTTTTATAATCTACTTCGAATAAAAACAGTTTTACAATAAATGCAATGGCTGCGGAAACTGCTGTTCCGAGAATGACTGTCAGGAAATTTTTACCAGTTCCCATTACCATTCCACCCATCAGCGTACTGATCAGGAAGATAAATGTCCCCACCAGTATCGCAATGGACCAGGCATATTTAATTGCCATCCGCCGTATCACATAGACCATGATAATTACAGCAAGCATTGTAATCACGGAGATAATCATCTCCGGATTTTTTAAGATACTGTCCAGCAGTCCGGTCAGCTTCTGAACCATTGCCTCGGTAGCATCCTTTGCCGTTGCCGTTACGCCTTTTGCCTTATCATCCAATACGGATACCGTATAGTACCCAATGGTGCCGAATGCAATCCCGATTCCGGCAAAAGGAGTTCTTACAAGCCCCAGTACCAAAGGCACTGCACAAGGAATATTCAGTCCGCATGCGATTGGCGTCAGTATAATTGCCAGACTTTCCTTGGGTGCTATTCCAAAATAAAGCAGCAGCATTACCACCAGTATTCCGGTGCCTACCAGGAATGCTTCCAGTGAAAGCGCATATAAATGCCCAATTATGAATGCCGATCCAATTAAAACAATTGCATTCAGCGGCAGAAAAGAACAAACCAGAGCCAGTATAATTACAATAACCGGATTGTTCAGCAGATGCATCTGCCCCAGCTTAATATTAATCATCATGAAAGCACATAGTGCTATTATAAATTTCCCAATAGAAACCAGATAGGAATCATACTTTCCATAGAAATTCTTAATCAGTTCCTTAAATTCCAGTAACGTTCCCATGCCTGTCTCCTCCCAGCGTTTTACTTCGATTCCTGTTGATACCCGTTGCAGACTGCAGGCCGGCATCCTCGCGTTCATATTCTTTTTCCAGTTTTTCCAGCAGAATCTGGTAATATTCCAGATCCTCTTTTGCCCTGATATACTGAAAGGAATATATAATATAGGTAATAATAGAAAAAATCACCAGAACCACTACATATACAACAACTATACGAACCACCAGGGCACCGATGTCCATACTGGTGATCTCTTTTACCAGTTTGTCCATATTATAGCAGCCCCATGCCAATAGTCCCAATAAAAAAACAAGTGTGATCCGGATTGCATTCTTAATCATATGTACACCAATATAATCACTTCGGAAATAATTCTTTACTTTGTACAGTTCCTCTTCATTTCGACTCTCAAAAATGGCCATTCTTGTCATGAGCTTTATGCGTTTTTCATTAATCATACAGGCCTCCTTAAACATAGCTATACTTTATTTAGTATAGCACAAAAACAGTCTATTGAAAAGTTTATTGTTCAGGAACTTCCTTTTCCAATACAAAGGCTGGTAAAATACACTTTTCCAACTCCGTGTTCCAGCAGTACTTTTGCTACCGCATCTACTGTACTGCCCGTGGTATATACATCGTCAATGATCAAAACCACATTTAATTCTACATCAGGTTCTTTGATTTTAAAAGCATTTTTCAGGTTCTTTTTTCGCTCTTCCCGGCTTAAATCTTTCTGGGAATCTGTATTTATCACCTTTTTCACCAGATTTTTCCGAAAAGGGACAGAAAGAAGGCGTGCCGTTTTCCTGGCAAGCACTTCCCCCTGATTGTATCCTCTCTTCTGCCGCTTTCTCCAATGCATGGGAACCGCAATAATCACATCCGGATTCCATCTTTGTATTTGGCTGCCCAGATGCTTTTGAATTTCTTCTGCAAAAAAATCAGTGTATTCCCTCTTATTATTATATTTCAGCTGCCGGACCGCTTCCTTCATTTTCTTCTCATAGAGATACACGGCCCTTCCGCACTCATAAAAATGAGCATGTCGGGTGCAGTCAAAACAAAATTCTGCTTCTTCCCAGAGAATCGGTTTTCCGCATTTTTTACAGAGAGGCTCCACAAGGGGCTTCTCTTTTTCACGGCATTTCCTGCATGCCGTACCCTCCCGCCATTTTACAATTTTTCCGCAGAGGGGACACCTCCTTGGAAACAAAATGCCAAGAAGCAGTTCTTTTATTTGATTCATGGTCTGCCTGAAACTCTCTCCCAAGGGTTTCCTTATTGTACCCGCTAATTAAACTTCCTGAAGTTCATTTAACTCTCTGATTCGTTCCTTAAGGGTAGTGTAACGCTTCTGCTCAAATTCATTATCTACCATCTGATAAAACGTATTTGGACTGCCTACCAGGGTCACACATTTTCGCGCTCTGGTTACTGCCGTATAGAGCAGGTTGCGGTTCATCAGCATTCTGGGTCCGTTTAACAGGGGAATTACCACGGCGGGATACTCGCTTCCCTGTGCTTTGTGAATGGTAATGGCATATGCCAGTTCCAGTTCATCCAGTTGCTTAAAAGAATACTCTACAAACCTGCAGTCGTCAAATTCTACGGTAAGCAGTTCGGAAAATGTATTAATCTCCCTGACAATTCCCATGTCGCCGTTAAAGACACCGTCTCCTTTTTCAATTGGAATCCCGTACCTTCCCCGTTTTTCCCATTGGATCTGGTAATTATTTTTAATCTGCATGACCTTGTCCCCTTCCCGGAACAGGCCGTCTCCATGTTCCCGCTCATTTTTACTCTTCTCAGGCGGGTTCAGATACTGCTGCAGTATGCCGTTTAATCGTTCTACCCCAAGAAGTCCCTTGCGCATAGGGGTCATGACCTGTATGTCAAACATAGAAGCATCTACAAATTTGGGAAGCTTCTTTTGAATCAGTGTTAAAACCACGCTTATGATTACATTGGCATCATTGCGCTGTAAAAAGAAAAAGTCCATACTCTTGTTATCCAGTACCACTTTTTCCCCCTGATTAATCTTATGGGCATTCACTACGATATCGCTTTCACTTGCCTGACGGAAGATTTTCGTAAGGCGTACTACCGGAAAGCAGCCGGAATCGATCACATCCTTCAGTACACTTCCCGGGCCCACCGATGGCAGCTGGTTCACATCACCAACCAGAATCAGCCTGGTTCCCACCGTTATGGCACTTAAAAGAGCATAGATTAAATGTATGTCTACCATGGACATTTCATCAATTATTATGACATCTGCCTCCAGAGGATTCTGAGCATTTCGTTCGAACTGTACCCTGCCGGCACGTTCTTCCATGGCACCGGACAACTCTAACAGGCGGTGTATCGTCTGTGCCTCGTAACCGGTAGCTTCCGTCATTCGTTTCGCAGCCCTTCCTGTGGGAGCTGCCAGGGAAATCATCAGTCCCTCTGTTTCAAAGTAATCGATCAGAGCATTAATAGTGGTTGTTTTACCGGTACCCGGTCCACCGGTGATAATCAGAAGACCGTTTCTCACCGCCTCTGTGACAGCTGATCTTTGCATTTCATCCAGCTCTGTTTCATTTTCCTGTTCAATGGTGCTGATTCGGGACAGAATTTTTTCTTCTGAAACCACACTGGAAATATTCAGGTCGTGAAGCATTTTTGCTGTATTCAATTCCAGATAATAGTAGGAAGCGCTGTATACCAGCAATTTCCCGGCTTCTTCCTTTAAAATCACTTTCCGGTCTACCGCCATATCCATGAGATGTTTCTCCATCAGATCCGGCGCAATCCCCAGAAGCTCTCCTGCTCTTTGAAACAGGGTTTCTCGCGGCAGGTAGACATGTCCCTCCTGGGACGCCTGCAGAAGACTATATAGAATTCCGCTTTTTATACGGAAATCAGAATCGGTATGTATGCCAACCTTTGATGCAATCTCGTCTGCAATACGAAAGCCCACTCCATCAATATCATCTGCCATCTTATAGGGATTTTCCTGGATAATCTGATAGAGATTCTGTCCGTATTCTTTATAAATCTTTACTCCCAAAGTCGTGGAAATACCGTATTTCTGCAAGAAGATCATTGCCTTACGCATATCCCGCTTTTCTTCCACCTGTTCGGAAATCTCTCTGGCTTTTTTCTCACTGATTCCCTTTATTTCAGCCAGGCGTTCCGGTTCTTCTTCAATAATCCGGAAGGTGTCGTCTTTAAACCGGCGTACAATTCTGGCTGCCAGAGCCACACCGATCCCCTTTATTGCACCGGAGCCCAGATACCGTTCTATTGCCATGGCATCTTCCGGTGCCTTAATTTCATAACTTTCTATCTGGAACTGGCGGCCGTAGGTGGCGTGTTCCGTGTAATGTCCCTGTGCTTCGATTAATTCCCCGTCTCCGATATACTGGAGCATGCCTACGCAGGTAACCTCATCGCCTTTGCTGACAACGGACATTACCGTATACCCGTTGTCCGTGTTCCGAAACACAATATGATCTACATAACCATCAATTCTTTCCATTCTATTTCTCCTGTTACTGCTGTCTGCTTACCTTACCGGCAGATAAGAATTCCCATCTGCCAGATAGCAATTGAATGAATTTTAACGCGCTCTAAGGCTGTCGTCTAAGCTTCCGGATGTCAGATCACTCTGCCTGTCCCACAAACCTAAACCACAGCCTCATTTTCTAATTTTTCTCTGCAGACATCAACTCTATATATCTTCCGGTACCAACAACTACTGCAGTCATAGGTTCTTCTGCAGTCATGGTGTTAATGCCTGTTTTTTCTTCAATTAATTCTTCCAGCCCATCCAGCAGGGCGCCTCCTCCGGTAAGCACAATTCCTCTGTCTACCACGTCGGCAGCCATTTCAGGGGGTGTCTTCTCCAGAACATTTCTGACCGCTTCCACGATCTGCGTGGTTGCCTCCTTCAGCGCTTCCCGGACTTCTTCGGATGTAATCTTCACCGTTTTCGGAAGGCTGGTAACCAGATCTCTTCCTTTTACTTCCATTACCTTCTGCTGGGGACGTTCAATCGCCGTTCCCACATGGATTTTAATATCCTCTGCCGTCCGTTCTCCGATAAGCAGGTTATGCTTCTTTCTCACATAACGGATAATCGCTTCGTCAAAATCGTCTCCTGCCACTTTGATGGAATTACTTACTACAATTCCATTTAAAGAAATCACCGCAACGTCACAGGTTCCTCCACCGATATCCACAATCATATTGCCGCAGGGCCTTGACACATCAATACCTGCCCCGATCGCCGCAGCTATTGGCTCATCTATAATCTGCACTTCTCTGGCACCAGCCAGATATGTAGCATCCTCTACTGCCTTTTTTTCCACTTCCGTAACGCTGCTTGGAACACTGATACTGATCCTTGGCTTTCGAAATGATAATTTTCCGATTGCCTTTTGTATAAAATATTTTAACATCTGCTCCGTAACCGTATAATCGGATATAACACCTTTACGAAGCGGACGGATCGCTACTATATTTCCCGGAGACCTGCCAAGCAGTACT
>NZ_JAWYAJ010000108.1:0-5273 GCF_034124845.1 Robinsoniella sp. | reverse complement strand
TTCAGTTCTTACATAAGCTTTGTACAAATAAATCGTATCCGCATTTCCCGAACCACCGCTGATTGTGATCTGAGCTGATTCATTGTTACTCAAACCGTCTGCTGATTCAATATACGCCGTAAACGGATAGTATGAGGAATTCGAATTTCCTTCCCCAAATCCATAGTTGTTGGAATCTTCGGGATAAGGAGAAATTTCAGTAATGGTTGCAGCAAAACTGATTCCGCTTTCATTCCCCATTCCCTGGACCACATCTCCTTTTTTGATTGTATCCAGCTTCAGTTCGCTGATAGCACCCTTTACATACAACCCTTCATCGCTGGTAATCACAACGAAAGCTTTTCCGTCAATTTCACCAACATTGGGATCTCCCACACTTTTTACAACTCCGTTAATTGTAGATGAAATTGTAGCTTCATTTACTTCTCTTCTGGATTTTTCAATTTTTAAGTCTGATTCCCGTTTATCCAGTTCCAGTTTACGGATCTCCGCTTCCTTTTCCCTAATTGCCTGCTTTAATTCATCTTCGGTGTAACCCTCATCAAAATCACCAGGATCACTCCAGTCAACATCCCCCGGATCTGACCAGTTGCCGTCCTTATCATCATCTTCAGGCGGATCATTAATATCGGTTTCCTGTTTTTTAATTCCATCGCTGGTAAATACCCAGGAGGTTCCCGGAGCATATCCATGGGTCACTTTAATGGTTCCATCAAATCCTATGGATTTTATAAATCCTCCCGTCAGGGAATCCGCTTCACGGATTTCCAGTTTTGCATGATATCCGCTTCGGATGGACTTTTCACCCTTTTCATCAAATCCCAGCATTTTATTAATAAAGGAACCTTTAACTACCGTCCCATCCTTGCAGAAGAAGACATAGGGATTTTTCTTTGTACCTTCTCCCTTATAGGGTTCGGACTTATAATCCAGGATATCATAAGGCTTAATTGAAGCTGCAGGTGAATCTGCCGGTTCATTGTAATGATAATTCAATGTAAAGGTACCTGCCGGCTTCTCTTTTGCAATCAGCGTGTATTCTGCTACCTCTTCACCTTTAACGGTATAGGTGCCGGATGGATCTAAATTGGAGAACGTTGTACTCCATTTATTATCTGCGGTCAATGTCCTGACATCCACTTGCTTGTCTCCATTCATCAAGGTAACTTTCACTCCGGAAGGATAATCCGTCACTGCATTGGTGCCATGATTCCAACCAATATTTACAATTACACTGTTTAATTCTGACGGAGCTTCTGTGGATGGTGCGTCTGTCTGATGGTTTGTCTCTCCCGGCGTTTCCGGGCTGTCTGTCGGTTTTGTTTCCGGGGCATCTGTGCTGTCATTGCTTTCACTTGCCTGAGTATCCGTAGTATTGGTTTCTCCTGTACTTCCGGTATTGTCCGTACTATCCGTACTATTGGTACTTCCCTGCATCTGGCTCATGGAAGCCGTCACAAAATGATCAGTCAGTACTGCCCTTGCTTCATCACCTGGTCCATCATCTTCATCATCCGAATCATCAACAGGCGACTGCTTGGGAACATTGTTGTTCCTGGCTGAATTTGGCAGAGGTGTAACCTTTTTTAACTTTTCAAGATCATTTTTGGATCCCTGGATTTTTAATTCCAGTGTCTTACCATCCAATTCATACATCTCCAGATTCAGTTCCATAAGCGTCGTATCATAAGACAACAGCTTATCACCTACTTTAACTTTATCCCCTTCTTTTACATATACTTCATTTACAATCTGATCGGATGCCAGATGTACTTCCTGGCTGACATCAGATACGATATTGGCATACAGTGTACTTCCGTCTCCCATCATCCCCATTCCCTGAAACTGGGAAACCGGAATGACTTCGACCGGATCACCACCAGATTTCACTACTTTAAATACTCCAAACCCGGCGGCACCGACTGCAAGAACAGAAGCTATACATATACCTGCTATGGCAATTTTTTTCACTTGGTAACCTCCTCCTTTGGATTGCTTTCAGAGAGTTCTCCGTCAAATATATATACCGTCCTTTTTGCACATTTTGCAATGCCCGGGTCATGGGTAATCATAACAACGGTTACCCCTTCTTCATTTAACTTTTCAAATAACTCCATAACCTGTTTGCTGGATCTGGAGTCTAATGCTCCTGTAGGCTCATCTGCAAGAATTATTTTCGGATTATTTACCAGTGCTCTGGCAATTGCAACCCTCTGCTTCTGCCCACCGGATAACTGTGTCGGTTTAAACTCTATACGGTCTTCCAGCCCCACTCTTTCCAGTGCCTGTGCCGCTCTTTTCAAACGTTCCTTTTTATGAACACCTGCATAAATCAAAGGTAATGCAACATTTTCCAGTGCGCTTTGCCTGGGAAGCAGCTGAAAGGTCTGAAATACAAATCCTACGCTCTTTAGACGTACATCCGCTATGGATTCCTCTTTTAATCCCAGTACATCCTGTCCATCCAGCAAAAATGTTCCTTTTGTCGGCTTGTCCAGACATCCGACAATATTCATAAGCGTTGATTTTCCGGAACCGGATGGTCCCATTATTGCAACATATTCACCTTTTTCTACATGAAGGCAAACATCCTTTAATACCGGGACAACCATTTTGCCCTGAATATAATCTTTATAGATATGATCTAACTCAAGAATCACTTTGTTGCCTCCATTTCTCAATTGCCTGCTGAAGCCGGAGCAGAACCATCACCTTCAATTGTTACAGGTCCCGGCGCTGATACGCTTCCTTCAGCATCATTTTCATCCATTGCATCATCTGGTCCTTCTACATCACCTGGAGCAAAATCAATCGAATCACTATTATCACCTTCATCATTTTCGTCAAAACTCTGAATTTCCATGCTGCCGGCTCCGCTGTCGCCGTTCATGCTTCCTCCCGGCATGGCGCCTTCGCCGCCCTGAAGATCGCTGTCGCCGCCTTCTTCACCATCTTCTCCATTCTGTCCTGACAGATCATTAATGTTTCTGGTTACCGGAGCTCCATCTTCGATGGTATCATCCGGATAAGCAATATAATCCTCTGCTGCTAAGCCCTCTGTAATCTGATATTTCTGCAGATCTTCATCAAATTCCCCAAGTGTAACTTTTCGTTTCTCAATCTTATCCTTCCCGTCTGCCGCCCATACATAGGCTTCTTCCGGTTTTTCTTCATCCATAATGAGATAATAGCTGTCCAGCCAGATTCCGTCTTTGTGGTCTTCCTGTCCATTATCCATTTCAATATAAACATGCTGGCCCAGCATTAAACCGTCAGCTGAATCCAAAACTACATAAAACGGATAGTTGCTGGAGGTTGTATCCGAACTTCCGCTGCTCATATACATACTGTTCTGGCTGGATTCCGGCTTGTCTGTTTCCACTGATGTAAGTGTACCTTTCCATGTCTTATTCTCATCCACTCTGGAACGGATAATAACCGGATTACCTTCAATAATAGAGGACATATTCTGTTCATTGACTTTTCCTTTTACACGATAATCCCCGGTAGCCAATACCGTCATAAAAGGTTCTGCTTCACCTGTACTGGTTGTAGCAGTACCATCCTTATTAATCGATTTAACAACACCTGCTATTTCGCTCAGCACATCCGCATTTGCAATGGTCTTCTTCAGATTTTCAATCTCAACTGCTTTTGTTTTCTTTTCATATTCTGACCGCTTCACTGAGTTCTGTGCAGTCTGGATCTGGGTTGTATAGCTCAGCTGTTCATCTGCGCCGGCTTCTTTCTTCTCTTTTTCCAGTTCTGCAATATTATTATTAGCGGTATCTATGTCAGACTGAATACGCTCCAGATCAATCTGCGCCTGATTCAGGCTGTCTTCGGATTCCTGGGTATCATAGGTAAATAATTTATCCCCTATTTTAACCTCCTGCCCCTCTTCCACATAGATCTCTTTTATTTTCTTATCCTGAGACACTTCAATTTTCCAGGTTTCCTGCGGTTCAATAACGCCGGAATATCTTCCGTTTAAGCCGTCCCCACTGGATAAACCGGCCAGATTAGCCACGGAATCCACATATACGGCATTCTTGCCCGAAGCAGTGCCTGTCCCTCTGAATTTGAAAAACCATATCGCTAAACCTATCACTGCCAAAACCAGGATAACTGTTATAACAATTATAAGTTTCTTTTTCTTCTTATCCATTTTTTACCTCCATAAACCCATAATAATGTTGATTATACCACCTGCCACTATGTGTGTCATTAAGAATTCATTAATTTCACATAAAATTCAAAAACCACCTTTTCCTGAATTTACTGCTTATTCTGGAAAAAGTGGTTCCTGATAAATTTATGATAATGGATATTTTTCGGTGAGACTCCGTACAAGTGCCAAAGCTTTGTCATGGTTTTCTTCCGGTGACTGAAGCATCATTGCAATTGCATCTGCAATCACATCCATATCCGCTTCTACCATACCTCTGGCGGTAACTGCAGGTGTTCCAAGCCTTACACCGCTTGTTACAAATGCTGACTGAGGATCATTTGGAATGGTATTCTTATTGCAGGTGATATTCACACTGTCTAAAATCTTCTCAACTGCTTTTCCGGTCTGTCCAAGAACGGATAAGTCAACCAGCATCAGGTGATTGTCCGTACCGCCGGATACAATCTTAATACCGCGGTTCATCAGTCCCTTGCTCAGCGCCTGGGCATTCTTAACTATATTTCTCTGATATTCTTTATATTCATCGGATAATGCTTCTTTAAAGCAGACTGCTTTTGCTGCAATCACATGCATCAGAGGACCTCCCTGGATTCCAGGAAATACTGCTTTATTGAAGTTGAATTTTTTAGCTGTTTCTTCACTGCATAAAATCAAACCACCACGTGGTCCGCGAAGTGTCTTGTGTGTAGTCGTAGTTACTACATCAGCGTATGGGATTGGGCTTGGATGAACTCCGGCTGCTACCAGTCCTGCAATATGTGCCATATCCACCATCAGATATGCATTTACTTCGTCTGCAATCTCACGGAACTTCTTAAAGTCGATGGTTCTTGCATATGCGCTTGCACCTGCAACTATCATTTTGGGTTTTGATTCCAGGGCAATTCTTCTTACTTCTTCATAATCAATGAAACCTTCATCATTTACTCCATAAGGAACTGCATTAAAATAGGCACCGGACATATTAGCCGGGCTTCCATGTGTCAGATGTCCGCCGTGTGCGAGATTCATTCCCATCACGGTATCCCCTGGCTTTAACATTGCAAAAAATACAGCCATATTCGCCTGTGCGCCGGAATGG
>NZ_JAWYAJ010000107.1:0-3880 GCF_034124845.1 Robinsoniella sp. | reverse complement strand
TATGAACAGCTTGCTGACTTCTATGAACGGAATGGGCTGGGCGGCCAGAAGCATTCCCGCATGTCCAGAATGGAACATCTGCGGAATTTTGCCAGAGAACAGGATGAAAAAAACGCCGGGATCTATGATGAATTACTGATACTGGATCTTTATCTGCGGGAAAATAGCAAAAGCAGGCCGGTCTGGGCGCCTGACCAGGCAGATTATAAAGAGCGCATTTACGATTTTTATAAAAAGGAAGCCGGGAATCCTGCTTATTTAAAAGGATATGAGGGTTACAATTACAAACAGCTGTCGAAGATGACGCATTTTGAAGTGTTTCATCATCGGGTGCTGGATCAGCTGCAGGAGGGGTGCTGCGGTGTGGTATTTGATTATCGCAGCAGGAATCCGCTGAGTGATGATGCAGCTGTTTCCGTAATTGAATTCATGTGCGGTACGCAGGAGGGTTAAGAATGACGAAAAGAACAAAAGCGATTCTGGATAAACTGGATGAAGTATATACAAGAGAATACAAATGTTATCTGGATCATGAAACACCGTGGCAGCTGTTGATTGCAACGATGTTAAGTGCCCAGTGTACGGATGCCAGAGTGAATATTGTGACCAAAGATCTGTTTAAAAAATATGATACTGTGGAAAAGTTTGCAAATGCGGACTTAAAAGAACTGGAACAGGATATTAAGCCAACGGGATTTTACCATAACAAGGCCAAGAATATAATTTCCTGTACCAATACACTTATGGAAAAATACAATGGCGAGGTGCCGGATTCCCTGGAAGACCTCACAGCGCTGGCGGGGGTGGGTAGGAAAACAGCGAATGTAATCCGGGGGAATATCTTTAACCAGCCAAGCATCGTAGTGGATACCCATGTTAAGCGAATCTCCAAAAGGCTGGGGCTTACCAAAGAAGATGATCCGGAAAAGGTAGAGTTTGAATTGATGAAAGTACTGCCAAAGGATCACTGGATTCTCTATAATATACAGATTATTACATTTGGAAGGCAGATCTGCTTTGCAAGAGGACCAAAATGTGAGGAGTGCTTCCTGACGGATTATTGCCTGGAATACAAGGAAAAAAATAAGAAGAAGAAATCGAAGAAGTAAAAACATAGAAGAAATATAGATGGAAATGTACAGCGTCCGGAGCATAGTATTATATGCTCCGGATCGCAGGAGGATTAGATGAGTGAAAACTACCGGATTGGATCCCAACCGGGACAGAATTCTGGAAATCGGTGCGGTAAAGGTAATAGGTGGGGAAATTACGGATACATATGAGACTTTCGTGGACTGCCAGATGCGTATTCCAGAGAAAGTGAAGGCATTAACAGGAATCGATGATTCTATGATGGAAAATGCAGAGTGTACGGAGACGGCAGTGAGAACACTGGTGGAATTCTGTGAGGGGCTGCCCCTGCTTGGGCACAATGTAATATTCGATTACAGTTTTGTCAAGCGCCAGGCGGTAAATTATAAGTTGTCCTTTGAAAAGAAGGGTATTGATACCCTGAAGATTGCAAGACAGTGCCTGGATGATGTGCCCAGCAAAAGCCTGACATCTCTGTGCTGCCATTTTGGGATCGGGCAGGAGCGGCACCACCGTGCGCTGGATGACGCAATTTCATCAAGTGAGCTGTATAAACTGCTGGCTAATGAGTATGCCAGGGCGATCCCAAGAGCATTTATCCCCAGGGAACTGATATTTCAGGTAAAAAAACAGAGTCCCATTACAAATTCTCAAAAAGTTTACTTGATAGATTTGGTAAAATATCATAGAATAGAACTGGATGTCACAATCGAGAGTATGACCAGAAATGACGCCTCGAGATTGATAGATAAAATAATACTAGAATATGGAAGGATTAAGAGGTGATTTCCTATGATGAATTTTCATAACAATAAGACAAAGCGTATTATTGCAGCTACTATTATTGTAGTCATTGTATTGGCTATGGTGGTACCTATGGTATTGGAATTATTTATTTAAGAAGGGGAAATGAAGATGAATAAGTGGAATAAGGTGGTTTTGCCGGCTGTAGTTCTGACAGCAGTATTGGCAGCAGGGGGTAGTATCCTGTCCGCCAATGCAGAACAGTCCGACGGAACGATTAACAAAGGCGTGTATATTGGCAGTGTTGACGTATCCGGAATGACAAAGGAACAGGCTGAAGAAGCGGTAAAAGGAGAAGTATCAAAAATGGAATCGGCTTCTATTACGCTTCAGGTAGGCACAGATACAGCAACGGCGACAGCAGGGGAGCTGGGAGCCAAATGGGCGAATACAGATGTGGTGGAACAGGCATTAGAACTTGGAAAAGCCGGCAATCTGATTAAACGTTATAAAGAAAATAAAGATTTGCAGCACGAGCCTGCAAAGTTTGAACTGGAATATAAAGCGGATGCAGCTACAGCCCGTAATTATGTGGAGACGAAATGCAAGGCATTTGAAAAAGAAGCGCAGGAAGGCAGCCTGACCAGAGAAAACGGTGAGTTCGAAGTGGTGCCGGGTGTCATTGGACAGAAGATTAATGTTGAAGATTCGGTATATGCGATTACCAATTACATGAATAGCGAATTTAAAGGAGAATCGGGAACGGTTACGCTTTCTGTGAATCAGGATAAGCCTAAATTTTCAGATGAAGAATTGTCAAAGGTAGAAGATGTGCTGGGAACTTATACTACATACTATGGGTCTACCTCAGGCAGAAATCAAAACGTAGAAAGAGGTGCAGAGCTTCTGAACGGTCATCTTCTTTATCCGGGAGAAAGCTTCTCCGTAACGGATGCAGTGGTTCCGTTTAATGCTGAAAATGGATATGAAATGGCGCCTTCTTATGAAAGCGGCAGGGTAGTAGACAGCTACGGCGGAGGCATCTGCCAGGTATCCACCACCTTATATAACGCATTGCTCCTTGCGGAACTGGATGTGACCGAGAGATCGAACCATACCATGATCGTAACTTATGTAGAGCCGTCCATGGATGCTGCTATCGCAGAAGGCTTGATGGATCTTGTATTTGTGAATAATACGGATGCACCTATCTACCTTGCAGGTTCTGCATATGGCGGAGAATTGACCTTCACCATTTACGGGCACGAGACAAGACCTGCAGACCGGGTGGTTGAATATGTAAGCGAGACTTTGAAGACCTTTAGTGCAGAAGGGGTTGCACTGTATGCCAATCCAAACCAGAATGTTGGGTACCTGCAGCAGACCCAGAGTGCCCTGACAGGTAAGGAAGCAAGACTTTGGAAATATGTTACCGAAAATGGAGAAACTACAAAGACACAGATTAACACCAGTTACTATCAGGCAGCACCGGTAGGTTATGAAGTCGGTACCGCTACGGCAGATCCCAATCAGGCAGCAGCGATCAGCAATGCGATTGCCGCCAATGATTTAAATGCGGTACAGGCAGCAATCAGCGGTGGGGCAGCTACGCCGCAGACTCAGCCATCTACTGATGCTCAGACACCACCAACGGACCCGAATCAGCCCCCGACAACGGATGCGCCGCAGACAGAGCCAAACCAGACTCCTTCCGACCCGCAGACACCACCTGCGGATCCGAACCAGCCCCCGGCAACAGATGCACCCCAGACTGAGCCGACCGGTCAGCCGCCAATCGAGGCACCAACGGACCCGAATACAGCAAATGCCGGAGAGCAGACACCGTAAGGTGATGATTGGGCAGGATTGTATACGGGATATGTGAAGCAGTAGATGTGATATGATAAATGCAATAGTATCGTAAATATAGTAAGACAAAATCGGCGGCTACTTGTTTGTAGCTGCCGATTTTGTTATAAAACACTATTTGGGTTTTGCTGAGTAAGGACGCTTTGTATAAGACAGGTAGTGTACGAAAAGATGG
>NZ_JAWYAJ010000106.1:0-2152 GCF_034124845.1 Robinsoniella sp. | reverse complement strand
TGGGAACGATGTTGATTCGCAGGCGGTGTTTGAAGTTCGGGGTGAGGGAACTAGTTGGAAGAGCAAAGAATATGGTCATACATTTAAAAGACATGGCCAAGGAAAGAAAAATGAAGAAAATCTAAAAGGAAGAGCGGGTGGAACAGGTCAGGAACAAGGACAATGGCTTAATAATGGAGATGCAGCAGATTATTTAAATTCACTTGGTGATGTAAAAGATGTCACAGACTTTGATTTGCCAGGAGGATTAGGGCAAGTTATAAAGCCCAATGGTACAACTGTACCTGCTAATGGAGTAAGGGTAGTTCCCTCACCAGGTGGTGGAATTAAAACAGCTTTTCCAATAATAAAGTGAGTAATAGATATAAGGAGATGTATATGTTTAAAATTATATTGAATAACAATAAATCTTTGGAAATAAACAATGTCTTATTAAAAGAAGACTATGGGGGTTATGAGACGTGGGAGGCGATTGTAGCAGACATATGTGAGGTTTTTAATATGTTTGAAGAAATTGAATTTATTGTTATGGGATTTGGTCAAGATAAATGGCCTGTTGACTGTATGTATGATTTGCTTTGTGTGGCTGAAAATTTACCTAAGATAATCATGGGATTTTCTGAAAATATTTTCAATTTTGAACTGGATTTTTATGAGCAAGGACTAGAAAGAAAATTGACATTTAAGGATAAAGGAACGTTTATTGAAATTTTTTGCAAAAGCCGTACTAAGTGGAATCCAGAGCCAATGTTTGAGTGTACATCTAAAAAAGAGCTGGTAGAAATGATTTTAAAATTATACCGAAATTTTATTTTTTATTCACAGTATTTATGTAAGAATCTGTTAGAAAATCCACTGATGGATAAATTTATTTTGGAAGATACAATTACAAAAAAAGTAAAAACAAGTTTTGGAGTTTCCCTTAATCCTCTTGAATAATACATCTCAATTTATAAGATAAAGGAAGTTGATTTAGATATTCTAAAAAATGACTTTACGTTTGTTGGAACAACAGATAATGAATTATCTGTAATAAGTGAATCGCGTTTTGTTCCAAAAAGAAGTTCAGAAAGTTGAGCACCGTTGGAAATGTTTTAGGATTGCTGAGTATGCATCCTTAGAAAAGTATGGAATGATGGTCATCTCCTCACGGAAGTTTGTAATATTAGATATGGGGGCCGGTTTCGAATATCGCACCATGGCGAAGGCGGTGAGGATATGACGGGAAATAAGGAAAGCATTAACTCTTATGAAGCCGGCGCCCGCATTATTTTGCTTTAATGTAATCTGCGGCATAAGCCATTACACACTCATAGCATTAAACATCCCTTATAGCTACGTGAAAACATAACACCACCATTTCAATTTAAAAAGAAAATATAAACAAGCGGAATCGTAATCAGCGAACATACCGTTGTCAAGATCACACCGGATGATGCCGTTTTCACTTCTTTTTGATACTGTTCTGAAAACATCACCACCATGGATGCCGTAGGCATACCAATGGACAGTACAATGCTTCCCACAATAACCGGGTCCGGAAATAAGAACAGGGCAATGGGGAGACACAGAAGCGGATAAACCAACAGTTTGATGCCTGCCACTGCGTACAGCTTCTTTTCCGCAAACCGCTTGGGGCAGACCTTTGCCATGGATTATGATTCGGTGGGGAACCTGGTTTCCAAAACTTATCCAAACGGTTTAAAAGAGGAATATGCCTACGATGCAAAATACCGGTTAACCGCTGTTACCGATGTACTTGGTGGAACCACCCTGTACACTTATGATGTCATAGACTGCAATACTGCGGCTGCGGATGCCCTGGGAAACAAAACAGAATATTCCTACAATGCCATGTCCCAGATGGCCTCTATAAAAGACCCAAAGGGGAATGTGACCAGATTTGAATATGACAAAAACGGGAACCGGACAAAAGTGGTTTTGGCAGACGGTAATTACCTGACAGCGGAATACGATGCCAGAAACCGCATGGTTAAGCAGACGGATGAGAACGCTTATTCCACGGAGTATCAATATGATAAAACAGACAGACTGACCGGGATCACCGATGCAGCAGACGGACATTGGAAATATACCTATGATGAAGCGGGTGGATTAACTGCCGTAACGGATCCGAAGAACCAAAAAACCA
>NZ_JAWYAJ010000105.1:12749-19682 GCF_034124845.1 Robinsoniella sp. | reverse complement strand
TTGTCTTTATTAAGATCGTAGTTAATCTCAATAAGCTGTTGTCTTTAACAAGATAGTACAATTTAATCCCATTAACTTGTATGGAAAAAAGTCAGGGAATTATGTAAAAAACTCAAATGGGTGTATTTTTGAAGGAGGCAGTATAAAAATTATAGCCCATTATTTAGATTGTTTTATGTAAAAATATTAGAAATATATGTAAATTTCTTTAAAAGATTTAATAAATTATCAAAATCATAAGAATTTTACATAAAGAGCAGAGTTATAAACATTTTAAAAACTCCCATTTTTAGTAAAATAGTTGGTATCAGATCGATAAGAAACAATTCTCAGAAATGAGGGAAAGGAGCAGGAAGTGAAAGAGAGAAAAAAGAAGCCGGCACAGACAGTATATGTGCCGAAAGTCAGCATTTTCAAGACGCTGGGCAGACAGAGGACATTAATTCTGCTGTGTCTGCCTGCCTTGATACTAACGATAGTATTCAAGTATGGATCCATGTATGGAATCCTGATTGCGTTTAAAAATTATAAAACGTCAAAGGGGGTATGGGGCAGCGACTGGCTGGATCCTTTTTATAAAAACTTTATAGCGTTTTTTAAAAATCCTTCTTCCGGTCAGATAATCTGGAATACGATTCGCATCGGAGTGGTAACCATGTTATTTTCATTTCCGGCTCCTATCATATTTGCAATTATGCTAAACGAAGTAAAAGGCAAAATGTTTAAAAAGACGGTTCAGACGGTTTCCTATATACCACACTTTATCTCAATCGTAGTTGTAGTGGGAATGCTGAACAGCTTTGGATCCATCGATGGAATCTTCAATACAATCAGAGGATGGTTTGGACTGGCAGCAGTCAATATGAATGAGGGCACAAAATATTTTATGCCGATGTACGTAGGTTCCCAGATCTGGCAGACCTTTGGCTGGAGTTCCATTATATATCTATCCGCATTGTCTAATATAGACACAACCTTATATGACGTGGCAAATATAGATGGTGCCAACAGATGGCAGAAAATAAAAAATATTGCATGGCCTACCATCCTGCCTACAACGACAATTATGTTAATTATGAATGTGGGCACCGTGCTCAATTCGGACTACCAGAAAATACTGTTAATGCAAAATGATACCAACCGCAGCGCAATCGATGTCATATCATCCTTTGTTTACCGGGAAGGTATCGTAGGAGCCCGTTTTGAATACACAACGGCAGTCAACCTGATGCTTTCGGTAGTGGCATTCGGGCTGGTAATCATTACAAATAAAATCACCCAGAAAGTAAATGCCGAAAATAGCTTATGGTAGAGCGCGTTTGAAATAGCATTTTCAAACACGCGCCGGAAAGGAGAAGTAAGTTGAATCAGAAAAATAAAAACAAAATTCACATTGGAAACAGATCAGCAGACATGATCCTGATTGTCATTATGTGTCTGCTGATGGTAACAATCCTGTATCCGTTTATCAATATTATTTCCATATCCATGAGCAGCCCAAGCGCCATTACAACCGGAAAGGTAAGCTGGCTGCCGGTGGGATTTAACCTGAAAGGATATGAAATGGTTTTTGGAGATCCGAAGATCTGGAGTGCTTATGGAAATACCATCCTGTATGCAACTCTGGGGACAGCATTAAATCTTGTCTTTACAGCAATGATTTCTTATTCTCTCATGGTAAAGGAGTTTGTGTTGCGTAAACCCATGACCGTATTTTTAACCATTACGATGTTCTTTAATGGAGGAATGGTTCCAAGTTACATATTGATCCAGAATCTAGGTTTGATGGACAGTATCTGGGCTGTCATCCTTCCGGGATGTGTCTCTGCCTATAACATTTTTATTTACCGCTCCTTTTTTAAAGGAATATCACCGGAGATTCGGGAAGCGGCATTTGTAGACGGTGCAGGAGAAGCCAGAATTCTGTTTAGCATTTATATGCCGCTGTCAAAAGCGTTGTTCGCAACATTTGGTCTGTTTTCTCTGGTGACTTACTGGAATATGTGGTTTGAACCGCTGCTCTATCTGAAGACGGATACAAAGCAGCCCATTCAGATGATATTGCGCCAGATCTTATTTACCTCGGGCGCAGCCGGCATGAATGGTGCCCAGGAATTAATGAACCAGCAACTGGTAAACCCTAAAAATATACAATATGCATGTATTATTGCGACAATTGCACCAATTATGATTGTCTATCCGTTCCTCCAGAAGTATTTTGAACAGGGAATGATGGTAGGCGCAGTTAAGGGCTAAACGTGGATGAAAAGCACGTTCCAATATAGAAGGGAGATTCATAAAATGAAGAAAAAAATGGTAACAGCAGTGTTGGCGGCAGCGCTTTCTGCAGCAGTATTGGCAGGATGTGGACAAAAATCTCAAAGTACGGAGACAAAAGCAAAAGGAGAAACTACGGCAGATGCACAAGACGAAAATGATGCATCGGGAGAATCTTCAAAGGGAACATCCGGGGATGCATCTGGAACAGAATTACCGGAATTGCCGGATAATACCCTGTCCATTACGGCATCTATTCCCACTTTTGGTACAGATCCGGGGAATACGGAAGTTCAAAAAGAGTGGCAGAAGAGAATGGAAGAGTATCTGGGATGTAAACTGGACATTAAGTGGACCTATACACCTTGGCTTGACTACCGGGAAAATGAAAAAGTAATCCTGGCAAGCGGTGAAATGCCGGATGTGTTTACCTATTCCTGGGGAGATACCATTAATGAATATGGACAGGACGGCCAGGTACTGGATATTGCCAAATACAAACAGTATATGCCGTATTACTCTAAATTTGTGGAAGAGACAAGAGGGGGAGAAAATTTTGCTTACAATGCAGACGGAACCTCTTACTACTTTAAGGACGGCTTTGTAAATAATAATGATATCATTGGTGCACAGTCATTTACAGCATTTGCATACCGATTTGACTTATTGGAAAAGAACAATCTGACCCCGGCGACAAATTTAGATGAATTCAGTGAGCTGTGTAAAAAGTTAAAAGAGCTTTATCCGGATTCCTATCCTATTTCAAACAGTGACAAAAACTATGCTTTCTACCGGGGGTTTGCAGGTATCTACCACACATCGGATACCCTGTACTGGAATGGGACAGAATGGGCGTTTGGTCCCATTGACGAGAATTTCAAAGACATGCTTTCCTATCTGAAGACCCTCTATGATGCAGGCTATATAGATCCTGAATTTGCCACGGATGATGCCGATGCCTGCAACAAAAAGGCGGCTACAGGTAAAGTGCTGATCTACCCCACCGTATGGTCCGGCATGGCGGCACACTGGAACCGCAACAAAGAAGATCAGGATATTAATTTTGGACTTGCCTATCTGCCGGAAAATGAAAAGTATGGAACGCCTTGGAAATGGGGATCTAAGGAAGAAGGATTATCCCTTGCAAACACGGGATTTGGAGTTGGTATTTCCGGAGATGTGGAATATCCCGAATGGGTTGTAAAAATGATTGATTACCAGTATTCACCGGAGATGATCGAACTGCAGAACTGGGGCATTGAAGGAAAGACTTATGTGGTAAATGAAGATGGAACGAAATCATTTACCGAAGAGATTACAAGTGCCGATAATCCTGTGCAGGAGCTGGCAAATTACGGTGTGACCTCTTCAGCGGCATGCAGAACCGGGGTGGTATTTACACCTCAGGAATTTGAACCACAGATCGAACAGCTGGAAGAAGAACCATGGTGGAGCAAAGAGGACGGTTTCCATATGGATAAATACTGGCTTGCAAGTTCCAAATACGGCGGGGAAGATTCCGTTGCGCCTTATGACCGGGCGCCGATCCTGAATCTGGATCCTGATGAAGCGACCGAAAAAGCTACACTGATGAATGCCTGCGAGACTGTGGCAAAAGAAAAAGCAGTAGAATTCATCACCGGGAAGATGGATCTGGAGAAAGACTGGGATGCTTATGTAGATTCTGTAAAGTATGCAGTAGACGATTTTGAAGGCACGCTGCAGATGCTGAATGAAAACTCGGTGAAGTAATTAAAGTGGGATAAATTTTACTATAGGATATTAATATTTTACTATTTAAAAAGGGTTATAGATACATTGTATAATGAATGGTGGATATAGCACCTGACACAGATATCAAGTGCTATATCTATCGTATCAACCAGCCAATCCTCAGCAGCCCCACAGCCTGCTAACATACAAAAAAGGAACAGGTGACTATATGGAAATAACGCAGCAAAAAGTGCAATACCAGACAAATCCAATTGGAATTGATACAGGGAAACCACATTTTGAGTGGAATATTTGTCTGGATGCAGAAGATGAAAAGAAGTGGTTTCAGACGGCATATCAGATCTTAGTATCGGATCATTTAGAAGATATAAAACAAGATGAGGGGAATATCTGGGACAGCGGGAAACAGAGCAGTAACCGGATGACTCAGATACTATATGCGGGAAAGGAGCTGCAGTCCTGCACCGGGTATTACTGGAAGGTTCGGGTATGGGATCATTCCGAAAAGGCTTCTGCGTACAGCCCTGTTTCTTACTTTGAGACTGGGTTTTTAAGCAGCGGGGAGTGGACAGGGAAGTGGATTGGGGAGCAGGAGGATTTTGTGAACCACATCTTCCGTAAAACCTTTCCACTAAAAGGGGGAATCAAAGAGGCACGGATTTACATATGCGGAATGGGACATTATGAATTGTTAATAAATGGGGAAAAAGCAGGAGACAGTGTGCTGGCGCCGGGATGGACAGATTACCGTAAATCCTGTCTCTATAATACATACGATGTAACCAAGCAGGTTCAGCAAGGGCGGAACTGTATTGGTTTATTTTTGGGTGACGGCATGTTTCATGTAAAGAAAAAGAGATATGTCTATTTTGAACGGAGTTATGGAAATATGAGATTTCTCCTGCAGCTTCAGGTTACTTATGAGGATGGGACCAGAGATGTGGTGGTTTCTGATGAAGAATTTCATATGGCACAGAGTCCGGTTACTTATTCCGGAATTTATGGCGGAGAGGATTATGATGCAAGATTGGAACAGGCGGGATTTTCACATCCCGATTTTCAGGAAAATAGTTCCTGGCTTCAGGCAATAGCTGTTGAAGCGCCCAAAGGCAAACTGCGCAGGGAAAGTACAGATCCGCTGAAAATCATGGAGCGTTTGAAACCGGTAAAAGTTTGGGAGGTTTCCAAGGGAACATACATGTATGATATGGGGAAGAACTTTTCCGGCTGGGTGAGCATGAAAGTCAGGGCAGGTAAAAGCTGTGCAGGAGCATGTATTACCCTTATGCCCGCTGAGATACTCTGTTCGGACGGAAGCCCCGACCAGCGTGTGACCGGAGAGGGTTATTGCTGGAAATATACCTGCAATGAAAAGGAAATACAGCATTACCGTCCAAAGTTTACCTATTATGGTTTCCGGTATGTACAGGTGAGCGGCGCTGTTCCGATGGAGTTTGCAGCAGATGGAAGACAGCCTGGCCAGCCCGTCATAGAAGCGATTACAGGAGAATTTATTTATTCCGATATTGAGAAATCAGGTAGTTTTGAATGTTCCAACGACCTTTTTAATAAAATCCATCAGATCATCGACCAGTCGGTTCGCAGCAACATGAAGTCCATATTGACGGACTGCCCCCATCGGGAAAAGCTGGGGTGGCTGGAACAGACCCATCTGATTGGACCAGCCATTATGTGCGGGTACGATGTAAGAAGCCTCTATGAAAAGATAGAGCAGGATATGGCGGAAGCCCAGCATGAAGATGGGCTTATACCGGATATCTGTCCGGAGTACGTTACCGGATTTGAAAAATGGCACTATGGGTATCTGGATTCTCCCGAGTGGGGGAGCGCCTGCATTGTAAATCCCTGGTACCTATATAAGCGTTATGCAGATATAACGGTATTAGACAGATATTATCAGGTAATGGTGGATTATCTGGAGCATTTAAACCGGATGACCCATCATCATATTCTCCATCACGGACTGGGCGACTGGCTGGATATTGGTCCCAACACGCCTCATTCTCAGAACACGCCGGTTCCCGTAGTTGCCACAGCGATCTATTACTACGATCTGTCTATTATGGAAGCGGTCTCGAAACTCCTTGGTAAAGAAAAGGAGGCAAAGTACTACCGTGAGCTGGGGAGAGCGGTTAAAAGAGAGTTCAACCTCCAGTTCTATGATAAAGCCACATGCAGATATGCCACAGGGAGCCAGGCGGCACAGGCAATGAGTCTGGCAGTGGGTCTGGCGGAGCCGGAAAATGAGCCGGGTATTCTGGCTTATCTGGTTCGGGATATCGAGAAAAGAAATTATGCAACAACGGCGGGCGATATCGGACATCCCTATGTCATGGCGGCTCTTACCGCATATGACAGATCGGATATCATAGAAAAAATGACAAATGTAACAGACGCGCCGGGGTATGGCTACCAGGTCAGATGCGGTGCCACAACATTGACAGAGGAATGGGACGGACCGGACCCGGACAGACCACATGGGTCCCAGAACCACCTGATGCTGGGCAGCGTGGAAGAGTGGTTTTACTGTGGACTCGCCGGTCTGCCCGGAGTGAGAAGCGATCCTATCTTGGAAGAGCTGGTGATCAGTCCCTATTTTTCTCCTGATCTGAATTACGTGAAGGCATCCATCCGCCACCCCTATGGAAAAGTTTCATCAGAGTGGATGCGGGAGCGGGGAAAAATACGGGCAGAAGTTCAGGTCCCGCCAAATACAAAAGGTATATTCAAACCTCATCCTGCATCGGATGGCATAGTTTTTTATGGAAAAGAGACATTTATAATAGAGGAAACGTAACGTTTCAGAGATCTGAGCATTTACTGTGCTGACTGTAAAAATATTAGGCAGCAGGCATTAAAAACCAATTATAACAGGGAGGAAAAAATCATGGCTTACCCACA
>NZ_JAWYAJ010000105.1:0-12739 GCF_034124845.1 Robinsoniella sp. | reverse complement strand
GCGTTTGGAGGATTTAATAGAAGGAAAGGGTGGAAATTATATACTGCCGTTTTTCTGGATGCATGGAGAAGATAAAGAAATTATAAAAGAAGAAATCGATAAAGTATGCAGGTGCGGAATCCGGGAAATCTGCCTGGAATCCAGACCGCATCCAGACTTTGCAGGTCCCGGGTGGTGGGAAGACTTAGATTTTATCATGGAGGAGGCAAAGAAAAGAGAACTGCGCATCTGGATTCTGGACGATGATAAATTTCCCACAGGACACGCCAACGGTGCATTTGAAAAGCATCCGGAACTGGCAAAAATCTATCTTGCACAGCGGCATATGGATGTAGTCGGACCGGTAAAGGACAGTGCTGTAGTAATAGACCCATTTCTGGGAGACGACGGAGAACTGCTGGCTGTTTTAGCGTGTCCCAAACCGGATACGGAATCACTGGATATCGCTGGGGATGGTACTCTGGATCTGACCGGGCAGGTTCATGATGGAGTTCTTTATTTCGATGTACCACAGGGTTATTACCGGATATTTGTGCTGTATAAGACCAGAAAAAATGGCGGTCGGGAGAATTACATGAATCTCTTAGACAGCAGGTCCGTAAAAGTGCTGATCGATACGGTGTACGAACCCCATTATCAGAGGTATCAGAAAGAGTTTGGAAAAACTTTTGCCGGATTTTTTTCCGATGAGCCGGAGCTGGGAAATACCCCGGGATATGATTTTCAGGATAGGCTGGGAAAGTGTGACCATGAAACATGCTCACACTCATTATCCGGGCAGTACCGCAAGCCTGCTTACGGTATGCAGGGGTATAAGTGCGATGTAAAGCTGCCCTGGAGCAGTGAACTGGAAAGCCGGCTTGAGAAACTGTGGGGGAGTGGATTTTGTAAAAATCTGCCTGCCCTGTGGTATGACATGGGAGAAAAGACATCCGGAATCAGAAGCGGCTATATGGATAGCGTAACCAGACTGGTCAGCTCCTGCTTCAGCGGTCAGGTGGGGAACTGGTGCAGGGAGAGGGGAATTGAATACATAGGACATATCATTGAAGATGATAATGCCCACGGCAGGCTGGGCTGCAGTACCGGGCATTATTTCCGCGCCCAGAAGGGGCAGGATATGTCGGGCATTGATGTGGTGTTGCTGCAGATTATGCCGGGTTTTACAGGCACATACCACCAGTGGATTGCATCCGACCGGGATGGAGAGTTTTTTCATTATGGTCTGGCGAAGCTTGGAAGTTCTTATGCCCACATTGATCCAGCAAAAAAGGGCCGGGCTTTATGCGAAATCTACGGTGCCTATGGATGGGGTGAGGGCATCAGCCTTATGAAGTGGCTCACAGACCACATGCTGGTAAGGGGAATCAATGTATTCGTGCCCCACGCGTTTTCTCCGGCATTTCCAGACAGGGACTGCCCGCCCCATTTCTATGCAAGGGGAAATAATCCCCAGTATCGGTTTTTTACACTGCTTATGAAGTACATGAACAGATGCTGTCATCTCTTAAACGGAGGGATACATAAAGCAGATGCGGCAATTCTCTATCATGCCGAGGCTGAATGGACGGGAAAGGAGGCAATGCTCTTTCAAAAGCCCGTTCGAAAATTGCTGGAACACCAGCTGGACGCAGATGTCGTTCCGGCTGACTGGCTGGTACCTTGCGGCATAAATACGCCAGATGCACCGGAAGCAGACAATAAAACCTTTAGAATAGGGAATGCGGAATACACCTCATTTATCATTCCCTATTGTGCAAATATTCCAAAAACAGCAGTAGATTTTGCGATCCGCGCATCTAAAAAAGGAATCCCTGTATATATGGTGGGGGGATGCCCCTCATCTTTAACAGACGGAAGTGCAGTTCATGAGGAATTTGCAAAGTGCGTGACGGTAGTTTCTCTGGAAGAACTTCCGGGAAAAGTAAGGGAAACTGGAAAGCCGTGTTTTTCATTTACAAAGAGCTGCAAAGATCTCAGAGCACTTTGTTACAGGCAAAAAGATGCTAATATTTATATGTTTTTTAACGAGAGTCCTTTTGAAACCGTGGATACTTCAGTCCGCTTTTTAAATGGTGAGCGCCGGTACATTATCCGATACGATGGCATCAACAATGAAACGGAACCGGGATGCTTTCCGGGTGAGGCCCTCCCGCTTCATTTGCTTCCGGGCGAATCCGCTATATATCTGGAAAGTGATTCAGCGCCTGGCTGCAAAAGAATGAGCCGGGAAAAAGTTATTTCATTAGACATAGACTGGGATGTTTCCCTTTCCAAGCCAGATGAGTACCCGGCATTTCAAAAAAGAATGCACCTACTATCGGGGCAGGGTCTTCCAAACATGAATGGAAAAAATGGCTTCCCGGAATTCTCCGGAACATTTTTGTATGAGGGAAAATTTGATTATAGAGATACCGATGGAAAGGCAGAGAAATACATGCTGCGTCTGCCGGCGGTGGGCGACTGTGCAGAGGTGTGGTTAAATGGTTCATATGCAGGAATGATGATCGGCAATCCCTACGAAGCAGACATTACTTCTTATATAAAAAAGGGCGAAAATCTTTTAAGAATTGAAATTGCCAATACCCTTGTGTGGAAAATGCATGACGGACAGTCCACCCATATGCAGTTATCCCCCACGGGATTACTTGCTCCGCCGCAGCTTCATTTATACCGATAGGGGCAGATCTTGAGAGTAAAGCAAATAAAATGGGTATAGGCCTGAAAGAAAATGATGATATAGAAAGGAAGCTGCAGAATGAATCTTTCAGCGTGATTGAATGCGGCAATATTGCAGGCAGTCAGCAATATGCAGTGGGTGTAAAAATGAAAAGAAGCATACTATTTCCAAAAGTAAATGAAATTCTCCACGGGGGAGATTACAATCCTGAGCAGTGGCTGGACCGCCCTGACATTTTAGAAGAGGATATCCGCCTGATGAAGAAAGCAGGGGTAAATACCGTCACCCTGGGGGTATTCTCCTGGTCTGTTTATGAATCATCAGAAGGTAACTATCATTTTGAGTGGCTGGATGACGTGATGGACAGGCTGTGGGAAAATGGTATTTTTACTATACTGGCGACACCCTCGGGTGCGAGACCGGCATGGCTGGATCAGGCCATGCCACAGGCTATGCGTGTCAGCCAGATGGGCATACGCAACCGGCATGGGGTGCGGCATAACCATTGCATGACTTTTCCGCTGTACCGGGAAAAGGTCAGAGAGATCAACACAATTCTGGCTAAGCGGTATGGAAACCATCCCGGGCTGATCTTATGGCATATCTCCAATGAACTGGGAGGGGTATGCTATTGTGACCTGTGTGAGAAAAAGTTTCAGGACTATCTGAAAAGAAAATACCATGACAATATCCAAGAATTGAATCAGGAATGGTGGACAACGTTCTGGAGCCACAGGTACAACAGTTTCGAACAGATAGAGCCGCCGGTACCTGGGGGAGAAACCAGTATACATGGACTAAATCTGGACTGGAAACGGTTCACCACCTGGAATATGACCGACTACATGAAAGACGAAATTGCGGTATTTAAAAAATGGACCCCGGACATTCCGGTTACTACCAATTTTATGCGTTTATATGAAGGGCTGGATTATCATAAAATGTCCAAAGAGCTGGACATCATATCCTGGGACAGTTATCCGGATTGGCATACAGACAAAGGAGAATTAATCGATACCGCAGCTGCGACCGCCTTCGACCACAGCGTTATGCGTTCCCTGAAAAGAGACAGACCGTTTATGCTGATGGAAAGTGTGCCAAGCCAGGTCAACTGGCATCCCTATAACAAGTTAAAGCGTCCCGGCGTTCATAACCTGTCCTGCATGCAGGCAGTAGCTTGCGGCTCCGACACCGTGCAGTATTTTCAGTGGAGAAAAAGCAGAGGGTCCTATGAACAGCACCATGGTGCAGTGATCGATCACTTGGGACGGTGTGACACCAGGATATTTGGGGAAGTAGAGGAAGTGGGAAAGAAATTAAAACTGCTGAAGGAAGTACAGGGCAGTATTCCAAAGGCTTCAACAGCAATCATTTTTGACTGGGAGAACTGGTGGGCAATCAATGATATGGCTGGATTGAGTGTGGAGAAAAATTATCCGCAGGAGTGCAGAAGACTGTATCAAATATTGTTTTGTTATGGCATAGAGGCAGATATTATTTCCCAGGAGGAAGACCTGACCCCATATAAGGCGGTATTTGCACCAATGCTTTACCTGTTAAAACCGGGTACGAAAGAGCGGTTTAGTCATTTCGTGGAAAAAGGCGGGTATCTTGCGGCAACCTATCTGACGGGCTACGTAAACGAACACACCCTCTGCTATCTGGGCGGATTTCCGGGAGGTGGCTTAAAAGACGTTTTTGGGCTATACACGGAAGAAATAGATTCCCTGTATCCGTCTGAAAGCAATGGAGCCGCATTTACCGAAGACAGCGAAATGCATGGAGTATGCCGGATCCGGGATTTCTGTGAGATTATTAAGCCGTTAACAGCCCGGACGCTGGCATATTATACCGAAGATTTTTACCAGGGTACGCCGGCAATTACCGTAAATACATTTGGAGCGGGGAAAGCGTGGTACCTGGGTGCAAGGGTGGAAGATTCCGGTCTGGAACAGCTGGTGGGGAAAATAATGTGTGAGTTGGGGATAACTTTTAAAAAATTGCCCCATGGTGTGGAAAAACACATTCGGTATCATGACCGCGTGGAGTATGTGTTTTACTTAAATTATACAACGGAGGAAAAAGAGGTTTGTTTGGGGGATGATGAAAAGGGTTTTTCTTTATTGTATCATAAACTTGTCTTTGGTACACTCAGGCTAAAGGGTTTTGGCGTGGATGTGATAAGACAGGAAAAGAGATAGCTGAACTAAATCTGCCATTCCTTGCGATACGCCAGCGGTGTGGTATTTTCCCTGTTTTTAAACAGGTTAATAAAATGGCTCACGTGATTCATTCCCACTTTATAAGCAATTTCATTAACCGAATCATTGGAATATTTCAGCAGCTCCTTTGCATAGGAAAGCCGGTTTGCAATGATATATTCATTAACCGTAGTTCCGGTATACTTTTTAAACTCCTTAGAAAGGTGGAACTTACTCACACCGTGGCGGCATGCCAGATCATCCAGTGACAGGGGAGACTTAAAGTTCTGGTCAATGTCTTTTAACACATTTTTAATATAAGGAGGCATGAAAATTGTCTGGGCATCAAAGGTAATGGTCTGGACAAGGAGCTCCGTCAGGACATTGGTAATCAGGCTGGAAGTAAGGACCTCCGTTGAGGCATTGCGTTTCTGGTTTAGTGCCAGAATCCTGCGCAGCGTGCTTTCCATAAAGAATGTGTCCTGGATCTGGATGGTTTTAAAACCGTTTTTTACAAATTCCTCGTAATAGCCAAGGGCACTGCTCCCATTAAAATGAATCCATAGAAATTCCCAGTCACTGTTTTTTGCTGTTTCGTAATAATGGTGTTCCGTACAGTTAATATAGAAGCACTGTCCGGCTGGCAGGGTGTAGCTGCATCCTTTATATTTCAAATACCCATTGCCCGATATGGTGTAAACGATCAAAAAAGAATTCAGATTCTTCCGTTCCGTAAAATAAGAATCGCTGGTCTTAAAATACCCGGCTTCCTGAATATAAAAATAAATAGATTTTGCCACATTGCTGGCGGTAATAATTAGGCGGACGGAGTCCTCGGACCAGCTGTATGATGCACGTTCTTCATAGTTTTGATCATTTTTTATAATCATATTAATATCCTCCCAGGTTGTGAATGCCTGCTAAAACCCCAAAAATAACAGGAGCAAGATACTGATATTTTTGCACAACAAACTTGATTGATAAATCCATAATAAATGATTACAATGGATTTGTAAAGTGTTAACAGGACAGCAACATAATATAATACAGGCATATGGACGTATTTATGTCAATCGGCGTTGGAATCAGGAGGAAAATAAAATGGCGAAATTAAAAGAAACCAGAAAAGCACGTATTGGTGTATACACGATGGGATTAAAACATTATTGGGGACAGTTTCCGGGTCTTCGGGAGAGAATGATCGAGTACGGTCAGTTCATCTCAGATAAAATTACAGCAATGGGAAATGCACAGGTATTTTTCTATGGGCTGGTAGACTGCGAACAGGAGGGACATAAAGCAGGTGAGTATTTTAATGCAAATAACGTAGACTTAATTTTTGCACATGCAGGAACTTATGTTACCAGTGGTTCCATACTTCCGGTACATCAGGACTGCAAGGCTCATACGGTAATCCTAAACCTACAGCCTACGGCAAAAATAAATTATGCCCAGACGACTACCGGAGAATGGCTGGCTCATTGCGGAGCATGCCCTGTTCCGGAGATCTCCAATGCGTTTAACCGGGCGGGGATTAAGTACCGTGTGGTAAATGGTTTGCTGGGGCTGGATTATACACCAGAGATTTCTCTAACCGATGAAAATACTGCAAACCGCCCGGAAGCCATTCAGGCATGGAAAAAAATCGAAGAATGGGTACTCGCTGCCAGTGTAAAAAGCGGACTCTCCGGAGCAAGATTTGGTTTTCTGGGCAATACATACAGCGGTATGCTGGATATGTACAGTGATTTTACCATGTTCCAGGGACAGACAGGAGCACATTTGGAAGTGCTGGAAATGTGTGATCTGAATCGCGCCATGGAAACGGTAACTCCAGAAGAAGTAGCGCAAAAGAGAAATGAAATAGCAGAGTTTTTCAGAATCAGTGAAGATTCAGCAGCAGATCCTCTTGCTAAAAAGCCTACAGAGGAGCAGCTGGAGTGGTCGGCAAAAGTCGCAGCGGCACAGGAAAAATTAGTAAAAGAATATGATCTGGATGCCCTTACTTACTATTACCACGGTGCACCGGGCGGAGAATATGAGAAACTACAGGGGGGATTTATTGTAGGCCATTCACTGCTGACTGCAAAGGGAATTCCCTGTGCCGGAGAAGGTGACTTAAAGACCTGCCTCGCAATGAAGATCTGTGATATTGTAAATAAAGGCGGATCATTCTGTGAAATCGTAGTAACCGATTATGAAGAAGGAACCATTCTCCTGGGACATGACGGACCATTCCATCTGGAAATTGCTAATGGAAAACCAATTCTTCGGGGAATGGGGCTTTATCATGGAAAACAGGGAACAGGCGTATCCGTAGAAGCAAAAGTAAAAACCGGACCGATCACCAATCTGGGATGCAGCCAGACCATTGACGGAAGATTGAAATTCATTATCACTGAGGCTGAGTCCACCGATGGTACAATTATGACCATAGGCAATACACAGACCCCGGTAAAGTTCAAAAAGGATCCTGACAGTTTCATGGATGAATGGTTTGCAGAAGCACCAACCCACCATTTTGCGATGAGTGTGGGACATAATGCATCATTGTATGAAAAAATAGCGGATATTCTGGATGTAAATTTCGTTACCCTGGATAAATAGTAAATTGCAAATGTTATAAAAATAAGGAACAGCCTTACACGCTGTTCCTTATTTTTATAACTGAAATCCATCGACTTTATCGATTAAAAGCTGTTTAAACTGTGCCAGCGGCATCGGTTTTGCAAATACATAGCCCTGCACAATATCGCACCCCACCTTTCGCAGGAAATCAACCTGTTCCTTCATTTCCACGCCCTCAGATACGGTTCGCATTTTTAACTGTTTTGCCATGGTAATAATGTTGCGGATTACAATTTGTTCCCTTTCGGTATTTGCTCCCTTTCGAAAGAAGAGCATGTCCAGTTTTAATACCTGAATCTGCAGCTCCTTTAGAACGTTCAGCGAGGAATATCCGGAACCAAAATCATCTAAGGAACATACAAAGCCATTATCCTGTAATTCCTCTACAAAAGTCTGGAACAGTTCATTATTATTTAAAACGACACTTTCTGTGAATTCCAATTCAAGCATCCCGTCAGGAAGATGGTATTTGTTTTTCGTATTAATATAAAAATCAAGAAAATCATCCTGGAATAATCCCAGGCGGGATACATTTGTTGCCAGCTTTATCTTTGGGTTCCCCTCATCCAGATACTGTCTTGCCCATTTGCAGATTCCCTCAAACATATAACGGTCCAGATGAATAATAAATCCATTCTTTTCAAATAAGGGGATAAATTTGCCGGGAACAATCAAAGACCCCTGTGAACTGACCCAGCGTACCAGCACTTCGCCGCCGGCAATTCGGTTCCCGTGCTGGATATCCACCTTAGGCTGTACATATATTTTAAACTCTTCATTTTCCAGTGCCTGGTGCATACGGGATTCCATTTCCGTCTCCATCAGGATCTGTTTTCGAATATCCTGGGAATAAAATGCGTAGTTATCATTTCCGGTTTGCTTAATGGCCTTTTGTGCCATATTAGCACGGTTAATCATATCATTAAAAGTAATTGAATCTTTAAAATCCTTTACACAATAGATACCAATGCTCAGATCCAAGTGATATTCCTGGTTTTCTGAAGTTACATAGTGGTTCATTTGCTCATTCAGAGCCTGGAACCATGCAATAAGCTCAGTTTTGTCATTGTAGTATTTTACTCCTGTAAAATTATCTGCGTTAACACGGCAGAAGTATTCATTTTTCAGTGTAAACCGGGATATCAAGTCAGCAAAATATCTTAATACATCATCACCTGCATCATATCCAAACAAGTCATTAAAATATTTAAACCTTTTGATATCACAGTACCAGAAAGCATAGTTTGAACCCGGCATGTGATCATTCAAAGTGTCAATATCCTGCAGAAATTTATCAAAGCTGGAATAACCGGTAATAGGATCCACATAGGCAAGCTGTTCCAGATGCTCTTTGTTTTTACGATTCATCTGGTTCATGCGGTAAGCAAAAACCGTAAATATAATAAAGGCAGAAAATACAATCAGGATAACACCCATTGTATAAATATAATTGCCATTTATGATAGATTCCGGAACAATACTTAAAATAAACCAGTCGTTAATCTCTATAGGTATGTATACAGCCCAGTATTTCTTTCCTTTGTGGATATAACTGATCGTATTTTCCGTTCCGGAAGCGAAATCCGACAGAATATTTTCATATGCTTCCTCTGAGAAGCTGCCGATATCCTTCAGCTTATATATGCTGTTCTCATCGTAGTGTTGTTTTGATCTGACAACATAGTCTCCGTTTTTTTTCAGTATATTTGAAAAACCACCACCCTGGATGAGTGCTGCATCTACAATGTTACATAGAACTTCGGAACTGTTGACGGCACATAGAACCCCAATTACTTTATTCAAATGATACACAGGAACCCCGTAATAATGAATATACCCTGTAGTATAAGGGTCTTCATATGTTTCAGAGATCGTATTACTTCCGGACAAAGCATCCTGAAAAAAAGTTTCATTGGAAAAGTCCACATGATTATAGGTATTCCCATTAATGTCTATGAGATCGCCTATTCCATCTGTGCTGATAAATCCCATACGAATAAAAGTGTTTGCATTATTAATGGAAGTCAAAATTGGTGTAAGTTGATCAGTCTCAGTAATGTTCAGATCGCCAAGGCAGATAGATATACCGGACAGTGTTTCCCAGTCTCCGCGTATTTGTTTCAAAATCATCATTTTTTCCTGAGCTGCCAATTCATATAGACCGTTCAAATCATCCTTTTCGTTCTGGCGCATCATAGAGTATACGAAGATACATCCAAATACCAAAAAAAGAAAACAAATCAATGTCATTAATAAATAAGAAAAACTGCGCTTCTTTTTCTTCATATAGTTCTCCCAAGCAGTTGTGTGATTATAGTCTATATCTTAGTCTTCTTAATTAAAATCATATCATAGGATTACGTATTTAACAAGCTGGAGTATAGTAAAACCTTTTAAAAAAATTACATAAAATTACCATGTCAATTACACTTTGCAAAAAGTTTAGCCGGAGTTTTTTCTGAAAATCTATTTTTATATTGAAGTTAAGAATTGAATACTATATTATAGTAGATATGACAAAAATCTAGGAGGTTATACCATGATTCGTACAATTCATGTGGACAAGTTAACGGAAAATATAAAAGAGATGTGCATAGAAGCCAATCATTATTTATCCAAAGATATGGACCGGATAATGAAAAAGGCAGTTGATATAGAAGAATCCGATCTGGGCAGGCAGATTTTATGCCAGCTTCAGGAAAATCTTGAAATAGCGGGAAAAGATATGATACCGATCTGCCAGGATACCGGAATGGCAGTTGTTTTTCTGGAATTGGGGCAGGAAGTTCATTTTGAAGGCGGAAATGTAGAAGATGCTGTAAACCAAGGTGTGCGCCAGGGGTATGTAGAGGGATTTTTAAGAAAATCTGTAGTAAACGACCCGATTATCCGAGAAAACACCAAGGATAATACACCGGCTATAATTCATTATGAGATTGTGCCGGGCGATAAAGTAAAGATCACAGTTGCACCAAAAGGATTTGGCAGTGAAAATATGAGCCGTGTCTTTATGTTAAAACCTGCAGATGGCATTGAAGGTGTAAAAAATGCAGTATTGACGGCAGTGAAAGAAGCAGGACCAAATGCATGTCCTCCAATGGTAGTAGGCGTTGGCATCGGAGGTACATTTGAAAAATGTGCGATCATGGCAAAAAAAGCCCTCACAAGGGAAGCGGGTTCCCATTCAGAAGTAGAATATGTAAAAGATCTGGAAATAGAGTTACTGGATAAAATCAATGGACTTGGAATCGGACCAGGCGGTCTGGGTGGAAGAGTTACCGCCCTTGCCGTAAATATTAATACATACCCAACACATATTGCGGGGCTTCCTGTTGGTGTTAATATTTGCTGCCATGTTAACCGTCATAGTGTAAGAGAAATATAGAAGTAGATATAAGCACAGCGGCAGATAAATGAAATAATCCTATATGATTATATATTGAGTGAGTAGATGGAGGAAAGTATGGAAAAATATATAAATGCACCAATCAGTGAGGAAGACGCAAAAGACCTAAATGCCGGTGACTATGTTTATATAACCGGTAAAATATATACAGCAAGAGACGCAGCCCACAAAAGAATGCAGGAAGCTTTGGATAAAAACGAGAGGCTTCCTATTGATGTAAAGAATAATATCATCTATTATATGGGACCATCTCCGGCAAGGGAAGGACGTCCCATTGGATCAGCAGGTCCCACAACCGCAAGCAGGATGGATAAATATGCGCCGAAACTGCTGGACTTGGGGCTGCGTGGTATGATCGGAAAGGGAAAACGGACACCGGAAGTATTGAATGCCATAAAGCGAAATAACGCTGTTTATTTTGCAGCAGTAGGGGGAGCCGGAGCGTTGCTGTCCCAGAGAATTAAAAAATCTACGATAATTGCTTATGATGATCTTGGGACAGAAGCTATACGAGAATTGGAAGTTGAGAATTTTCCTGTGATTGTGGTTGCAGATTGCAAAGGGAATAATCTCTATGAGAGTGCTATAAAGCAATTTAAGAAAGAGAGCTGACAAATTCGTGGAAAGAATAATTTTGATGGTTTTACGAAATATATTGTTTGTGCCTTATTGGGCTTTTCAGTTGGTTGCTTATGCAAAAGATAATGATAAGCATACGGAAGAGGAACGTTTTGCATTATTAAAAAAGATAACAATCAATGCAAACAAAGGTGGAAGAGTCACTATTCAGACAACCGGAGGGGAGAATCTTCCGGAGAAAAATGGCTTCGTACTGTTTCCAAACCATCAGGGGTTATTCGATGTGCTGGCATTAGTGGAAAGCTGCAGCCGCCCATTGTCGGTTGTCATGAAAAAGGAAGTAGCCAACGTACCTTTCCTGAAGCAGGTGTTTGCAATCATGCGGGCAAAAGCAATTGACAGAGAAGATATCAAGCAGTCCATGCGGGTAATCATGGATGTTACAAAGGAGGTGACGGAAGGTAGAAATTATGTCATATTTGCAGAAGGAACAAGGACAAAGCATCCAAATGACCTGTTGGATTTTAAAGGCGGAAGCTTTAAGTCAGCTATAAAAGCCAGATGTCCTATCGTTCCAGTGGCTTTAATAGATTCTTATAAATCTTTTGACACGCATTCTATAAAAAGAATTACCGTTCAGGTTCACTATTTAAGTCCAATATATTATGATGAATACAAGGATCTGAAGTCTACAGAAATAGCTTCTATTGTAAAGAAGCGAATAGAAAATATGATAAAAGATAAGGAATAAAACTTTTTTGAAAAAAGTGATTGACAAATCGAGGTCTCTTTAGTATAATAACTTGTGCGTCACCACAACAGGTGACAAGCTGTATTATATAGGTAATAATGATTCAGGAGAAATACTCAAGTGGCTGAAGAGGCGCCCCTGCTAAGGGTGTAGGTCGTTTGCGCGGCGCGAGGGTTCAAATCCCTCTTTCTCCGCTAATTTATTCCTAGCACTGTATAAAACTAGAGAAGTTAAAGACAGTAATATGATACAAAAACATTTGTAAAAAAATGTAAAAAAGTGCTTGACAATATGCAAGCTAAGTGATAGACTATAAAAGCTGTCAAAACAGCAAAGAAAACATCACAAAAAACTTTTTAAAAAAGTTGTTGACAAACGCTTGACGGTGTGATAACATATAGAAGTTGCGCTAAAGAGTACAACAGCAAAGAAAAGCAAGCAGAACCTTGATAATTGAACAGTGAAACAACCTTGAAAGATTCTATTAAAAGAGA
>NZ_JAWYAJ010000104.1:0-8087 GCF_034124845.1 Robinsoniella sp. | reverse complement strand
ATTTAAGCCTGGATACAAACGAAAAATAAGGCAAAAGCTTCTCCCAAGCTTTTGCCTTATTTTCATTCTTATCCCAAACCGCTGCCTTCTGTTACAGCGTCAGGAATCCCAGTTACTTTCTTCACTCACACTTCTATCGGGTACACACATTTTCTCCCAAAATCCCCCGATATTCATTTCTTGTCATCAATCTCCTCCTTAAATTTTTATATACCATTGCTTGCTATGGGGAGATCATAGCACATTTTTTTCCAATTGTCCTGCGATGTCCGTTAACAATAGGTTTTTTGACCACATAATAAGATTTCACTTCACTGAGCTAGAAAAATAACGTCACAAATACTTGGAAAACTTTATCATCAAACTCGTATTCCACACAGCCACCATACTTATCTGCCGCCGACTGAATACTTTCCATTCCCAGTCCATGCAGTTTTTTATCCTGTTTAGCAGTCTCAAAGCGGCCATTTTTCTTGATTGGCTGTACTTCCATGCTATTTTTCACAGCAATGAGCAAGAGTCTGTTTTTCTGTGAAATTTCCACAGTAATCCATTTTCTTCCATAGTGAACTAATTCACACGCTTCTATAGCATTATCCAGCAGATTTCCTAAAATAACGCACATATCATTGTCTTTTATCGTTACCTTATGTAATTTGTCAACTTTACATTTCATATGAATATTTTTATGTATGGCCTCTGTCTTTTTATAATTTAAGATTAAGTCGATAATCTGGCTCCCGGACCATACACATTCGTTCAATGCCTGAACCGGTCCGATGATACTTTCCATATACTCCATGGCGGCATCCTGCTTTCCGCTTTTCATATAACGGTACATAATATTCACATGTTTCTTCAGATCATGAAATATCTTCTGGTTATCCCGGTACATCTGGTTCAAATCACCCCAGCTGTCTTCTAAAAGCTGATTTCGGATAAGTATCATCTTGGTATTCTCTTTCTCATTCCGGTACATCACATATAGGCCAAATATCATTGCGATCATAAGGATTAGCGCAAAGAACAAAAACCAATCTGCTATGAATCCCATACTAACTTCATTTGCATACACTTCCTGAAAATTATAAACACCAATATATCCAATTCCGCTAAGGAGAAGAAGCCATTTTGTATAGTAGCTGATCCGAATGGAAGATCTTTCAAACAAACCTTTTAAATGTCTATATAAGAAAAATGCTCCCACCCTTGTAAACAGCAGTATCATTACACGGCTGAAGCTGATATCGTTGTCAATGAAGATTCCAATATCAGGACGCCTGACCAATATACTGACCAGGTAGATGTTCATCAGGTCGCACAGCGCCAGGCCAATATTAAAAATCGCTGAGATCGTAAATATTGTTATAATCTTATCCCGGTACAGCAAAAATCCGGAAAGATATGTTAGAATAATGGTTAATAACAATACCCATCTGGAAAATAGAATTACCTGCCTGTTCATTACCAAAATACCGGCAATGACGATTGTCAGGGTCTCCAATAAAACATAATATTTCTTCCCGGATACTCTTTTATCAAAGAAAATCCCCATCATTTTCAGACAGATCTGTATTTCAACGGCTGTTAACAGGAACTGTAATCCATTCAGAAATATGTTCATTTATGGTACCTCCAGAATGTATGTATTTTCTCTTTCACTTCTTTAAGTCTGGACTGACTAACCTTCAGACTAATCCGATCTTCCATTTCCAATACATTCCCCATCAGCCCAACCACATGCAAAATGTTTATAATATAGCCTTTTTCAATAAATACAAAATCTTTCGGTGATAAATTTGCATATACCTGACGAAGACTCTTCCGTTCATGTTTTGTTCCCGATTTTGTTACGAATACAGCATTCTTGCCATCTCGGAATATATAAATAATATTCCGGTAAAAGATCTTCTCAAACCTCAGCTCAGTATTAATAATGTAGTATTCCTCAGCTTGCAGGCTGAGTTCTTTCAAAACTGCACCCAGGGCTTCCGGAATCTTTTCCTCCAGCATTTCTTTTGGTATGAAACGGAATGCCCTTACTTTAAAAGCATCCAGAACTACTTCAAAATGCGATGTAATAAAAATTATATAGGATTCAACATTCTTCTTGATTAATTTCTCTGCGAGCGCTAACCCATCCATATCGGGAAGTTCTATATCTAAAAAATAGATCTGATACCGCTTATTACCTCCTAAAGCGAATAATAACTGTTTGGAACTGCCAAAGGCCTCCACATTCTTTTCTACTCCCTCATGGTTTAAATATTTTATGATATTTTGTTTTATCAATGCTGCACAATTTTCTTCATCATCCACAACTGCAATATTTACCATAACTCCACTCTCCATAGTATTCATGTCATTCCCACAACTTTATCGTACCACCTCTGCTGCGTGTGACTCCAGTAGTTCCTAAAGCTTGAATTGGCAATAAAGACGCAGTGTTTCCTTTATCCAAACTTTATATAAAAACAGCCGTACGCTCAACACATACGGCTATCTGTTTATTCCCTCATCCCTCCTTTTAACGCCTTCACAACTTTTAATATCATTTTAATCTCTTTATTCGTACAATCCCGCATTTCCATGGTAATATCATTTAATTGAAAATCTCTCGATTTCTTTACACTGTCGCATAATAGTTCATCTACGGAGACTTCAAAAATATTGGCTATTTTAACGATTGTCTCCAGACTGCCTTTTGATTTTGCAGTTTCCAGATTACTTATATACTGTGTTGATAATCCAATATTTTCTGCGAGCTGTTCTTGGGTAATGCCTTTACTTTTTCTTATCTTCTTAATTCTTTTTCCTAATTCGATATAATCCACTACCATATTGCTCTTACCTCCTGCATTTGACTCTTATTTTATGCAAGATATGATAAAATTATAATGGATCATAAGTTTAATTTATCCTAATTATTATATTTTTATATAACTATTCATTGATTTTTTACAAAAATCCATGTAATGATTATAGTAGAAACTTTTACATTACTACTACAACGTCTCACTAAGCCCCGCAGCACGTCTGCACCAAGCGTTCCACTGAACCTCATAAGCTATTTTCAAACACTTTCCTTCTCAAAAAAACTGCATGCCGTCTCATAAAATTCCTGCCCGTTGGACAATAATGCCGGATGTCCGCCTTTTTCAAACAGCTTTATTTTGCCATGGCCAATCTTCTTAAGCAGTCCCTGATACACCTCTTCATAAAACTGGGGTGAGGCGAACTCGTCTTCGCGGCTTCCCGTCAATAAAATTTCTGCTTGCAGTTCTGATAAAGATTTATGAAAAAATTTACCGATCCCTATGTAGTGATCATGGATCGCCTTTGTATCATTGTCTACAACCTGTTCCCAGCCTTCTCCATGGTTAAATATATAAAAAGATTTTGTTCCTTCATCCTGTTTGGATGCTTCTCTGTCTTCGATTACATTTTCCACAAATGCTTTTAACGGCACTTCTCCTTCAAAACTGTCCGCAATTACTTTATTTACCAGATCCGGTCTCTCCAGTGCAACATTGATTGCCACCTGGGCACCGCCGCTGCTTCCTATAAGGTTTACATTTTTATAGCCAGTCTGGTCTAAAAATGCAATTACCTGCTGTGCCTCATCAAACCACAGATCGGTCTGAAAGGTATCCAGACGGTCTGATCTGCCATGTCCCAGAAAATCAATTAATATGGTTTTAAACTTCCCCCGGTATAATTTTTCAGTTTCTGCAAACATCCTGGAGGACGCGGTATTTCCATGGAGAAAAAGCAGGGGCTGTCCACTGCCTGCTTCTTCGTACCAGCACTTCTTATTGTGATATATAAAATATGGCATATAATCTCTCCTTAAATGAAATTTTAATGTATGATATACATTAATTTTTATAAATTGTTATTTTTTGCTCTCTGTTATCTTATTGGCCTTCTCATATACTTCCCTTGGTTCCACACCAATATTAAATTTCCCATCTTCATACAGTACTTTTCCGTTCACCATGGTTAGTTTCACATTTTGTTTACTTCCACTGTATACTAGATTTTTCGTTATATTATTAACAGGCTGCATATTGGGCTGGTTCAGGTCAATCAGAATCAGATCTGCCAGTTTTCCTTCTTGTAATGTATCACAGTCTTTTAATCCCATTGCCCTGGCACCCCCGGCGGTTGCTGCATAGAGCACCTGATTGGCATCTACTACGGATGCATCCTGCTCCCTGAGTTTGGCCATCCCAGTCGTCAGGAACATTTCCCGGAACATATCCAGACAGTTATTGCTTGCCGGACCATCGGTTCCAATTGCCAGGTTAATGCCCATCTCCAGAACCCTTTTAATGGGAGCAATACCGCTTGCCAGTTTCGCATTGGAGCCGGGATTGGTTATGACGGACATCCCATGTTCCTGAAAGATTTTAAGATCTTCCTCTGTCATGTGCACGCAGTGGTATCCTCCTCCGCCATAGCGGAACATTCCAAATTGATTCAGGTAAGCAGTAGGCGTCATATGATTGCGTTCTATACACCCTTTTACTTCCGAAAGGCTCTCCGAATTGTGGGTATAAACAGGTGCATGATACTTCCCGGCAAGATCAGCCACTCCCTCCAGCAATTCTCGGGAAGTGGTATATTCTGCGTGAAATCCGATCTGAAAACTGATCAGCTCATGGTAACGGTTGTATTTTTGATACCAGGCGTCTATCTGATCCACTGACTGGGTGAAATCATTTAAACCACTGGTCATAACCGTCCGAAAGCCGCAATCCACAGATGCCTGTGCTATGGTATCCGGAGTGAGATACATATCAAAATTAGCCGTTATCCCGCTGGTGAGGTATTCCATGATTGCAAGCTTGGATAAATGGTAGATATCATCTGCACTTAACTTGGCTTCCATAGGAAAAACCTGCTGGTTCAGCCAGTCAAGCAGCGGCATATCATCTGCAAAGGACCGAAGAAAAGTCATTCCGGAATGCGTATGGGCATTCTTAAATCCGGGCATCAGCAAATTATCCTCACAGTCGATTTCCCTGTCCCAGCTTCCCCGTTCTTCCTTGTACCCGTCGCATAATCCATGCCGGGCTGCATGATTGTCACACTGAAACGAGGTGGAAGAATCGTGCGAGTTCCTTTCCATGCCAAAATCTTCTTTCAGGCTTCCCTCTCCCACATAGGAAATCAGGCTTCCTTTTACGTGTACTTCTCCCCGCTGTACCTCAAATCCATTTGCCAACGTTAATATCCGGGCATTGTAAAATCGTATATTCATGTCACTCTCCCCCTATTCTTCATTTTTGAAATTTATCTGTTAGTCTATTTGCATCTATCGTATATTCATGTCATTCTCCCCTACTCTTTATTTATAAAATTTATCTGTTGGTTTATTTGCATTTTAATCTTTTCGTATTCTTGTCCTTTATGCATGTTAGTATTTCATCGTTTCCCTTTATCATATATCTCACCCAAAGCACGCGGCGCGCGGGTTTGGCGTGAGAAAAACACCAGAAGCAGCAGGGTTAAGACATAAGGCAGTATCATCACCAGATCAGAATATGTGCCCGGCATGTTCCATACCCTGACAAGCTGGTATCCGCCCGATCTTGCGAAACCAAACAGCAGACAGGCGCCCAGTGTGGGAATGATTCTCCAGTTTCCAAATATCATGGCAGCTATGGAAAGGTACCCGTATCCGGCATAAATTCCCGAGGAAAAGTTCGATGAAATGGAATAAGCAAAGCTGATACCCGCTACTGCTGAGAGTGCCCCGGATACTCCAACTGCCAGGAAACGCACTTTTTCCACGGAAATCCCTGCGGCATCCACTGCATGTGGGTTATCTCCGCAAGCCCGCAAATGCATGCCAAATCCTGTTTTATATAGAATATACCATGCCAAAACCATAATTGCCAGTATAATAATTTCAAATGGATATATATTCTTGAATACTGCTCCAATTATCGGCAGCTCAGATAAAACCGGTATATGAAAGCGCCCGGATACACCCAGAACAAATTTATCAGATGGACTGGAAAAAATGCTGCTGTTTATCTGTTTCGTCAGAAATGAGGTCAGTGCCATTGCCAGAATATTCATTACAACTCCGCTGATTACCTGATTTGCGCGGAAACGAATGCACAAAACTGCATGGAGCATAGAATACAGAACACCACCGATTACAGCACCTGTCAATGCAATATAAAAAGGTATCTGTGACTCCGGTGCAAAATGAGTCATGGCAAATACTGCTGCCAAAGCTCCGGAAAATGCCCCAAACCCCTGTAAGCCCTCCAGCGCCAGATTGGTGATTCCGCTTTTCTCACTATAAATTCCTCCGATTGCCATTACAAACAACGGCAGCGCAAATGACAGTCCATCTATGATTATCCCTTCCATCACTTACCTCCCATTTTGCTTAATCGATGCGAAAAATATGCATTGCATGCAGAAATCAGCAGGATCAGGCCCGTGATTACCGAAGCGATTTCTGCCTCTACCCCGGATGCCGAACTCATATAGGTACTTCCTTTACTGATGATGGAAATTAAAAATGAAGAGAAAAAGATACCGACAGATTGATTTCCCCCCAGCAGTGCAACCGCAATTCCATCAAAACCCGCAGAGGGCAATGTTCTGGGACCAATAGAACCAAAGTACCCCAGATAGTACGTGACACCAGCCAATCCTGCAAGCCCTCCGGAAATCACCATTGCAAGTACAATATTTTTTCCCACATTCATTCCTGCATATTTGGCAGCTGTGCGGCTGGCGCCAACTGCCTTTATTTCAAATCCTGCTGTGGTCTTCTGAAAGAAAAAACGCATCCATACCACAGCTGCAATTGCCAGAATAATCCCCAGGGGAATATCAATCCTGATATTTCCTGCTTTCACATCCATCAAGGTCAGTCTCGCTGCTTTGCTCACCGGATTGGACTGACGGGAGATGGGGTTTATATAAAATGTATTTATAAAAAAACTGATTACATATTGGGCAATATAATTAATCATTATGGTAGATACAACTTCATTAATGCCAAAGCGGTATTTTAGTCCTCCAACCAATCCTCCGATCAGAGCACCGGTTATGATTCCAATTACAATGACCAGTGGTTTAGCCACATATGCAGGCAGGTCCCCATATCCGGCCAGAACTGTGGCGAGATAGCCGGATACCAGCATCTGTCCCGATACACCGATATTAAAAAGACCAGCTTTTAAGGCTGCGGCAACTGCCAGTGCCGAAAACAGAAGTGGGGTCCATGCATTTAAGAAGCTGGTAAAATCCGTCAGCATATTCTTGGAACCTGCATAACTTCCTTTTGGAAGCAGACCACATCCCTTTAACAGATCGCCATATACCGTTACCGGATTTTTCTTTAAAATCAGCAGTATAACTCCACATACCAGAAAGCTGAAAGCAATGGAAACCACAGGGATTATAGCTGCTCCAACTCTATCCTTTTCCCTTGCGGGAACCATCTGTTTCTTCATTTTGCCTGCCTCCCTTCACTCCCATCATAAACTGGCCAACTTCCTCTGTGCTCAGCTGATCTGCAGACGCTATCCGGTTCAGCTTTCCATTAAAAATGACTCCGATGGTATCTGCCAGATTCATAACTTCCTCCAGTTCCAGAGAAATCAGCAGAATGGCTTTTCCATGGTCCCGTTCTTTCAGGATCTGACTGTGAATCCGTTCAATCGCACCGATATCCAATCCTCTGGTAGGTTGTACAAAAATCAGCAGTGACGCATCTCTCTGCGTTTCCCTGGCTATAATTGCCTTTTGCTGATTGCCTCCGCTCATAGTCCGCACTTTCGTCAGGCTGCCTCTGCTGCATCGGATGTCATATTTCTCGATAAGTTCTCCGGCATGGCTTCGTATCCGCTGCTGCTGCAGTACCCCTCGTCTTGAAAAAGGCTCTTTAAAATAGGATTTCAATACAAGATTATCTTCTAATGAGAAGTCAATTATCAGACCATAATTCTGTCGGTCTTCGGGAATATAAGAAATGCCGGAAAGAACCCTGGACCTAATACCTGCTCGTGTGATATCCGCTCCATTTAGCAGAACAGCCCCCTGATGGACATGTA
>NZ_JAWYAJ010000103.1:31746-33238 GCF_034124845.1 Robinsoniella sp. | reverse complement strand
ATCACTAATATATATCGTTGTCAAGTGATCATAAAATCTAATATAAAAATTCTCTCTTTGGCCATCAAAACACACAAAAGTAATTTTTTCTTTTGATTCTTCACAAAGTTCTTCCCCTTCAGTTGACAATATTCTAAATTTCAGATTTGTATTCTTTCTTAATGGTTTTAGAAAATATTCTTTTATTTCCTCATTCGTAAATGACATACAAAACTTATTTTTAACATTACTATCCATGATATAATCCTCCAAATATTATTTTTTAATTTTTACTCAAAAGGTGTTCCTGGAATAAAATTATCTCGCGAGTATTTTTCTTGACAAAATTTACAAACCGCAATTATTTCCATTGTCCTCGGTCTAATTCCCGGCGTCATTACAATTTCTTTTAATGTAGCACCTTTTTCAATCAACTGGGCTACAACCATATCCTCAGCACAATATGTCCTCATACCTGTTTCTTCAATCTTTGCCCCAACAGCTACTTGACCTGTATTTTTATTATATCCAGCTACTACAACTACATATTTATCTCTTTGGGTATTACTTAGCTCACATATACGTGCTATCTCAGCATCCCTTGCATCTATTGCAGCTTGCGCATATACAGCCTCAGAATCCCCATCTTCTTTCCCAGCTTCATCCACCCCAGCCTCAATATTATCTAATATTTCGCCCGCAGCGTCCATTCCAGCAAAGTTCCTGAAGATGACCTTAATATCTGACCATAAATCTTTTATATCATCCCAATAGTAAATAATGGTTCCAACCAATGCAGTTGCTGCCAAGACATCTAAAATGATTCCATCAAATGGATTTATAATTGCCGCCCCTAATGCAGAAAACCCATTTTTCACTGCAACCGGCACTCCAAGTGCCATTAAGGCATTTACAAGATCTGACACACTCCCTGCATTTTGTATCCCGCTGGTAAGCTGGTACTGTGCAGTGATGTCTACTGCCATAGAGCGCGTGCCCGGATTTATATTCACATAACTTTTATCCCAGCCAGCAAAGCTGTATCCTTTTAATCCCGGTACAGCTGGCGGAGTTGCATTCCCCCCAATAGCCACCTCCTCTGTCTTTATAATTTCCCCTCTACACCAGAACCGGACTGTGTATGTTGTCTCTGTTTCCGTATTTTTATTATATTGGGCATATACATTCTGAGCTGTCTGGATTCCTGTAATCTGTCCGGACCATTCACGGAAAGTATATCCGGAATTGACTGGCAGCTTTGGCGGGTGAGCATCGTCTCCCACCGGTACATACTCCGTTTTTAACAACTGCCAGGATGGATTCCCTGTTATTTTAACATAAAAGGATACTGGACAGGTTAAATAAATTCCTTCTTTATATAATGCCTGTATTTTTACCGGGGATGCAATACGGAAATTTTCTTTGTCCCAGCCTATAAAGGTATACCCCTCCCGTACAGGTTTTGGCGGGCTGAACGCACTGCCTCCATCTACGATATACTGCGGGTTCAGCA
>NZ_JAWYAJ010000103.1:20492-31646 GCF_034124845.1 Robinsoniella sp. | reverse complement strand
GTATCCAGAAACGGCTCTTGTCCCAGCCTATAAAGGTATGACCTTCCCGTACTGGTTTTGGCGGGCTGAACGCACTGCCTCCATCTACGATATACTGCGGGTTCAGCAGTGCTTTTCCGTTATAATCCACAAACTCCACTTTATGTGTATGGTATTTCCCCGTGTAATACGTCGCCTTAATAGTCTGGTTTCGGTACACATTCGTATACAGAAAGTTCCTGTCCCAGCCTGCAAAAGTATACCCCTCTATCTCTTCCGGCTCCGGCGGTACACCGTCCTCTCCTTCCACTACGATTTCCTCTTTTAAGATTTGCTGGGTGGCCTTGTTATTACGGTATCCGTAATAATTCAGCGTATAGGTCTTATGCTCACCTTCCCGGTATCGGGCTGTCAGCTTCGTATCCTTATGTATCCAGAAACGGCTCTTGTCCCAGCCTATAAAGGTATGACCTTCCCGTACTGGAATTAACGGGCTGTAAGCACTCTCTCCGTCTGGGATATGCTGCGGATTCATCAGTGCTTTCCCGTTATAATCCACAAACTCGACTTTATGCGTACTGTATTTCCCCTTATAATACAACGCCTTAATAGTCTGGTTTCGGTACACATTTGTGTACAGGCGGTCCCTGTCCCAGCCTGCAAAGGTATATCCTTCTATCACTTCCGGCTCCGGCGGTACACCATCCTCGCCTTCCACTACGATTTCCTCTTTTAGAATTTGCTGGGTGGCTTTATTATCACGGTAACCGTAATAATTTTGCGTATAAGTCTTATATACGCCCTCCCGATATTGGGCATTTAGCGTTTTATCCTCTCTGATATAGAACCGGCTTTCATCCCAACCTAAAAAAGTGTACCCCGCCCTCTCCTGCACCGCAGGGCTAGCGGCACTGCCACCGTCCTGTACATACTGCCGGTTTCCTACAAGTCTTCCATCATAATCCCGGAAAGTAACAACATGGGTTGCAAATTCCCCGACAGCATATTGTGCATATACATTCCGGTTGTTTGTCACCCTGGTATAATCTCCGCTCCATCCGAGAAAGGTATACCCTGGTTTTTCCGGAGCTCCCGGTTCTTCTGCCGCTTCCCCTTCCGTTACTGTCTGTTTATCTACGATTACATTATCTGCAATAAATGTTACCGCATATGTTTTTTCTGATGTCCCCTTCTGTGAAAAATTATCCTCGAAAACTACGGTTTCCGATTCTGTTTCCATATCCTCCGTAACTTTCTCCTCTGTTTCTATATCCAGTAAATTTTCCTCAGCAGAGTCCTCCATTTCAATATCATCAGCATCTTCTGTCTCTATTTCGGTAAACGCTTCTGTTAACACCTCCGTTTCCATTTCTGATTGCAGTTCTTCCTCCGATATTTCTTCTGAATCCCAATTTAACGATACTTCCTCATTCTCCTCAGATTCTGTTTCCAGTGAGTACTTCTCCATATCCTCTACTGACTCAGTTACTTCAGCTTTTCCTGCTCCTGTCTCTGCCCTGCGTATCCCGGCATCAGCCAGAACCGTGCTCGGCTGCGCGAATATCATTACGATCGCCAGAAGCAGCGCAGTGCATCTTTTCCATTTTGTACAAAAAAATGTATTTCTCATCTTCATAACCGTCTCTCCTCTTTTCGACATATTTTTACAATACTATCATATATCCATCACATATATTTCCATGATGTATTAAATAGCTCCAAATAAGTCATAAACAGGCGTTATGGCTATAAAAAAGACGCTTCCTTACTGCCAGATCCTGTAGACATGCTGCGTTGTAAAAAAGTAAACTAAATTTTGTATCTGCTTCTTTAAGAAACACCGTAATAAAAAAATCGCCACTCGATTGTAAGTGACGATTTCTAAAAATTTATTTTATTGTTATCAAATAAGCCAACTGTAATCCTTACGGCAATCCAAGATATAATCTACATATACGATGTCATTTTGAATTTGATAGAACGAAATCAATACACAAAGAAAAATTTTGCGTTACAAGTCCATCAATTGTTACTGTTCACGCACAACACGATCTGACTTTTTGACCGCAGGGGCGTTGCCGCAAAGAACGAAAAGATGATTCAGCCTCTCAGCCAACGATAAATCGTATCTATCGTCGCACCGGTAGCGCCCTTTGCCTGGAATTCATACAGCGGTCTTCCAACATGTGCCGTTCCTGCAATATCCAGATGAATCCATGGCACCTGGTTGGCAAAATGCCGGATGAAAAGGCCTGCCGTAATTGCACCGCAGAAACTTTCACCCATATTTTTAATATCTGCGATTTCACTATCCAGCATCTTTTCATTTTCCCGGTAGAATGGCAGACGGCAGAAATATTCCCCTGTGCCTGCTGAAGCTGCTTCCAGCTCACTCCAGATCCGGTCGGAATCGGAGATTACTCCGGTTACATGATTTCCAAGTGCATTAGCCATGGCGCCTGTAAGAGTTGCGATGTCCAGCACTCTTGTAACCTTTTCCTCCATTACGGCATAGCTCACTCCGTCAGCAAGGATCAGGCGGCCTTCCGCATCGGTATTTAATATTTCAATCGTCTGTCCGGAGTAGGAAGTTATGACATCTCCGGGAAGCAGGCTTCCTGCTGTCAGGCGGTTTTCACAGATGGGAATGATACAGGTCACATTGACTCTGGCGTGGCTTTTTGACAATGCCCTGATCACCGAGGCCGTCACCGCACCTCCCGCCATATCTCCATGCATGCCAATCAGGGAATCCCTGGATTTCAGGCAATAGCCTCCGGTATCCGATGTTACACCTTTTCCTACCAGACCGGTGATCTCTTTACTTTGCGGATCTCCCTTGTAACGCAGAACGCACATGCAGGGAGGAAATTCACTGCTGCCCCCAACTGCATTTAGTGCACCCATGCCCATTTCCTGCAGCTTTTCGTAATTATAGAGAACATATTCTATTTCGCAGTCCTTTACATGCTCTTCAATTTCTTTTGCCAGATCCATGGGACGCAGTTTATTTCCCGGCATATTCACCAGGTTTCTCGTAAAGGTCACTGCATCTCCCAGAATTTCCCCTTCTCTTTGGAGTTCCTGGGCCTGTGCCAGCTGATCCTCCGGGATTCCGGCGAGAAAAATTTTATGTTCTCCTGCCTTTGCATCTTTTTTATAGGTCAAACCTTCCGCCAGACCAAGGCGAATGCTTTCCACACACTTTTCAACGCATTGGATGCCGCATATTTTCAGAAACTCTGAAATATCAATCACTGCTTCTGCTATTTCACAGCACTTCACTTCTTTTGCCGCTTTTGCAAGCAGTTCCTTCAATTGCAGTATGGTTACCTCTTCCGGTTTTCCCATCCCTATTAAAACCCATATTTTTCCATCCGCGTCTGTTAAGACCCGGCTTTGCAGATATTTTCCCTGAAAAACAGCCGATACCTTTGGAAAATCTTCGACTAAAGAAGACCCTTCCCCATAAAAACGAACGATACAATTTGCAGAACTTTCATTACCTATTGTTATCATAATACACTCCTTTCAGATCCTCCCATTGCAATTTACGGTGTTTGAAGTTGATTTCAAACACGCTCTGGTCTTAGATAGCTGTTGCCAGCCCTTCTTCTATTTTAACGATATTTCCACCACCGTATCATGTTCATCCGGCAGCGGATAGCAGTCACTGCTATGGGTATCAAAGAAAAAGAATGCATTTTCCCCATATTCCTTTAAGTTCCAGAAAAATGTTTCCTTCACTTCAGACCCATCTTTTAACAGACGCATATGGTCCACCATTCCCGCCATCTTCTCCAGACAGATTGCCCCTGCCTGCTCTTCCATGACATGTGCGTAAAGTTTTTTGCCATTCTGGGTAAATCTTCCCCACTCAGGCTTTGGAAATTCTGACAGCCCGCAGCCATAGATACTTTTTCCGTTCTGCTTCATCCACGTTCCTACTTCTTCCAGAATTTCTACCGATTCCTTTGGAATCTCACCTTTGGCGTTGGGTCCTACATTTAAGATTAGGTTTCCGTTTTTGCTGACACACTCTACCAGCATATGAATGACCATTTTCGCTGATTTATAATGATAGTCATGAGCCGCATATCCCCAGTTATTATTCAGGGTAATACATGCCTCCCATGGTATGGGGCTGCCGCCCTCATCCCGGATCCCTTCCGGCGGAACCATTTGTTCCGGTGATGCAAAATCTCCGGAATATGGAGTGGGATTCATTGTGCGGATCGATCCTGCATTTTCTGCGCTTCCTTCCAGCCGGTTGTCAATTACGATATGGGGCTGGATGCTTCTTACCATTTCTATCAATTCCGATGCTTTCCACTTTTCACAATTCATGGGACCATAAGAAAAGTCAAACCACATCAGGTCTAAGTGCCCATAATTTGTCAGCAGTTCTTTGACCTGTCCATGCATATACGTAAGGTACCGGTCAAAATCATGTACTTTTCCTTTAAAATCTTCATTGTCCCTCATTGGATGGAACTTGTCCCCATAATGGGGAAAGTCTGGATGACGCCAGTCAATTATGGAAAAATACAGTCCCACGCGAATTCCCTCAGCACGGAATGCATCCAGAAACTCCCGTACAAGATCCCTTTTACAAGGTGCATTGGTGGACTTAAAATCTGTCAGCGCCGTGTCATACAGGCAGAACCCGTCATGATGCTTTGCTGTTAATACCGCATATTTCATACCTGCTTTTTTCGCCAGCCTTGCCCATTCCTTCGGATCATAATTTTCTGTGGTAAATTCGTCAAAAAACTGGTCGTATTCTTCCTTCGGCATCCGTTCCGTGCTGCGCACCCACTCTCCTCTTGCGGGAATGGAATACAGACCCCAATGAATAAACATTCCGAATCTTGCGTCACAGTACCACTTCGTTCTCTCAGTTCTTGCTTCTACTACCTGGTTTCCCATTTTATCACTCATTGCATATCCTCCTATTTTATTATAGTGCCTCCCGGTTTGAATACGTCCATAGAATGCCTGACATCGGTATCAGGAGCACGTCTGTAAATCAACGAACAGTGCCTCCCGGCATCAATACGTAGATATATAGTGCCTGATATCTGCGTCAGATGTGCGTCTCTATCGTGACGTATTTACACGGTGAGGTACCAGATTACTTACATATTCTCAGCAGCATCTGACCGGTTCCCACGTTGTATCCGCTCACTGCGTATACGGTGCAGAGATCTTCTTTGAAAGCCAGCACAAGGGGCAGCTGATCCGGATCCACATACACGCTTCTGGCAAGGGTCTGTACATTTTCCTGGAAATCATCATACAATATCTGTATATCAGGAAACGCATCCAGTACTTTATCAAGGGCCTCATCGGACCTGTCGGGTTTTTGCCGGAAGATAAAGCACAACTTTGCCCCGGATTTTAAAAATGCTTCCCTGTTGTCATACAATTCATTTAAAATATGGTCGGAAGGCTCTTTGTTTTCTTCCAGCCAAAAAAGGAAAAGCATATGGGATGCATCCAGAGAAGATGCCGGGATCTCCTTCTTATTTTCATCCAAAAGCTTAAAATTTTCAACTGTTATTTCTTCTAACATGTCTGAAATTTTTGCTTCTTTTTTGGACAGGACAATACTCTTCTCCTGCCCTTTCGCCAAAGAGAAATAATATTTTCTGGCAAACTGGGTGCCATTTGGGAGGCGGTTAACCGTGATCAGCCTGTACTCTCCTGCTGAAACAGGCAGATTAATCCCCTTTTCACCACAGCGGCTGCCCTCCAGAACCAGAGAATTCCATCCCTCGTCTTCCAGTTTGCCCAGACTCCAGTTGCCGGAATAAATCCATTCCGTTTCCGAACCGTCCCCCATTACCGTAATGGCTGCATCCGGTTTTGTTTTTTCCAATACAGCAGCAAAATGATTTCCGTCATAGTATTCCATTGCCCCTTCTGCTTCCGTCAGCCTTGCCGGTATCCCAATGGAACGGCAGACCGCCACAAACAGAATTTTTTTAGATAGAAAACTGCCGGACGTTACTTTTAAGCAGGCACAAGGGAAGGTTATCAGATTCTCCTGCTCAGCCTCCGGTTTTTCTTTTACATAATCATCTATGTAGTTCCATAGCAGAAGTGGGTCGTTTTTAAATTCCTGCTTTTGTTCTGAACTGAAATATGTACATAGCCAGGTACGCCAGCAGCTCAGCGGCTCTCTGGATATTCTGGGGGAAAGCAGGTACGGCACATATATTTCCTTTGGATACTTATCTGCATAGGTGTTCGCTTCCCTGCAGTGCTCAGCCAGGATATCTGCTCTCAGATCCTGATAATCCTTTTCCCGCAGGCTTTCCAACAATAAAAGTTTGTCTTCCCACAGATTTTCCTCCTGCCCAAAATTCCAATTCAGGAATCGCATCACCTCTGCCTGGTTCCCTCTGGATGCTTTCAAAATCGGCAGAACTCTGTCCGCATCCTCTTCTTTTTCCAGTATAATCCCAGTTTCATCTGCTTTCGCTTTACGTGTACTTCCAGCATCATCTGACTTCCCTTGCGGCGCAATCCCCGCAATCCCCACGAAATCAATTTCACGCTCAAATCCATCTATCTTTCTACGCAGCGCTTCCGCCGCAGCTTTACTTTTCTTTCGACCCAGTTCCTTCTGTTCTTCGCTTAGCGGAACCGGATTTACCGGGGCTGCTGCCGGAGGATAAAATTCCAGGTCCTCCCAGACATCTGGTTTCCAGGCTTCTTCTGACAACTGCAGAACCGTTTTCTCTTCTTTACGTGTATCGACACATCTTTCTGCCCATCTGCCGTCTTTTGCAGCAAACAGATACAGGCTTCCCAGACCGGTCAACAGCTCTGCTTCTCCATTTTGATCCGTCCGTACAGATGCTGCCGTATCCAGCTGTGCATAATTTAATATTTGAAAATCTACTTTGACTCCTGCACAGGGCTGGTTATTCTGGTCCAGAACCTTCACCTTAATTTTCCGGGTTCTCGCATACTGACGGGTCAGATTTACCGATACTGCGCTGCCATTTAGCAAGATCTCTTCGTGCTGCGGCGCTTCCACATCAAACCATCTTGCTTCTACCAGCATAGCCCTGGAGGAAGCACCGGTGAACCAGCCCTTATTCAGGATTTCTTCCGGTTCACAAGCCCCCAGGAAGTACCACTTACCGTCACACCATACCTCTACCCAGGCATGATTGTCATCGCAATGGGACCATCTGGGCACAAATACCTGCCTTGCCGGTATCCCAAGGCTTCGAAATACCGATACTGCAAATACCGACTCTTCCCCGCACCTTCCGGCTCCGCTGCGGAACACCGTAAGAGGCGGTGCCGTCCGGTCATCGGTTGTCTGGTAAGCCGCTTCCCTGGCACACCAATAATTTAGTGAGATGACATCTGCGATCCTGTCTTTTCCGCTGATACAGTCCTTTGCCGCATCACGGAAAAACTTCCTGCAGGGCACAATCTCTTCGCTGCTGATCCGGTGGTAAAGCACATAGTTTAAGAAAATTTCCCCGGGCATATCCCGGCAATATTGTTCCTGCTCCCACAGCGCAATTCCATTTTCAGCATAATCAAGAAAAACCTCAAACTCATAATTCGCCGCATCACTGAGAGGCATTATGGCATAGAGGTATTTCAGCGCAAACCCCAGGCTGCCCTGGTACACGGCAGCCTTCTTTTCTATTTCTTCTCTTTTTTCTCCCAGAAGGGAAAGTTTTTTCCTGTAAGCCTCTGTAATCTTATGTTCATATTCTTCTGAATACATGTGATACCGTTCCTTTCCAAAGCATTCCTGCCAGCATGCAGATGGCGGGAATGTATTTCAAACACAATGCTCCAACCGGTCAGTTTTAGCATTAACCCTTCACCGCCCCGATCATGACACCCTTTACAAAATGCTTCTGCACAAACGGATAGATTAAAAGTACCGGAAGTGAAGCTACCACTATTGTGGAATATTTTAGCAGGTCTGTCAATCCCCTTTGTGCCGCAACAGACGATACATCACTGATCATCGTGTAATCTATCTGATTCTGTATCAGAATTTCCCTCATGATAATGGTCAGGGGCTGAAGTTTCTGATCCTTTAAGTACAACATCGCATCAAAATAGGAGTTCCACTTAGCCACGCCATAATACAGGGTCAATACTGCCAGAATGGGTTTACACAGCGGGGTTACGATTCTTAACAGATATTTAAAAGGCGTACATCCGTCAATACTTGCCGCCTCATACATTTCATCGGGAATCGAATTTACCATATAGGTACGGCAGATAATCATATTGTATGTAGACATGGCACTTGGAATAATCATCGCCAGCCTGCTGTCAATCAAACCCAATTTCTGAACCACCATATAAGTTGGTACCAGCCCGCCGCTGAAATACATGGTAAATACAAACAGCATCGCCAGTTTATTTCTTGCCGCAAATTCTCTTCTGGATAATGGATACGCACAGAGCATGGTCATCACAAGATTGATTACAACCCCTACTGCCGTATATAAAATGGAATTAAAGAATCCATTCATAATCTTTGTATTCTTAAATACTGCCGCATATCCCCGCAGGGTTGGATTGACCGGTAAGAGAAATACTTTTCCGCTGACAACTGCCTGGGGATCGGAAAAAGATGCACTTACAATATAGATCAGCGGCAGCACAACGATTAAAAATACAGCCGTCAGTATCACATACACCATAATAATAAATACTTTGTCTCCAAACGAGGAGTTTACAAACTTCGACCATTCTTTCTTATTCATGTCTTCTCCTCCTTACCACAGACTTGTCTCGGTAACTTTTTTACAGACCTTATTTACAATCACCAGCAATACAAAGCTGACAATAGACTGGAACAGGCCTGCCGCCGTCGAGAAACCAAAGTCGGAGTTCACAATACCCACCTTGTATACGAAGGTGGAGATAACCTCTGACACCCCGCTGTTTAGAGAATTCTGCATCAAAAATACTTTATCGAATCCAATATTCATGACACTTCCGCAGTTAAAGATCAGCATGGTAATAATCGTGGGCAGAATCGCCGGAAGATCCACATGCCAGATTCTCTGTAGCCTGGATGCACCATCCATCCTTGCCGCTTCCTTTAGCTCAGGGCTTACCCCTGCCAGAGCCGCGATGTAAATAATTGCGGAATAACCCGCTGTCTGCCACAGCCCGCTCCACACATACAGGCCCCGGAACAGCTTCACATCTCCAAAGAAGTTAATAGGATCAATCCCAATTTTTCCAAGAAGAATATTGATTACCCCCGTCCGCAGATCCATCATCTGCATCATCATGCCCACCATTACAACGGTAGAAATAAAATATGGCGCATAGGTAACCATTTGAATTGTCTTTTTATAACGCACACTCCGCATTTCATTTAATCCGATTGCCAGAATAATTGGAAGCGGAAAATTAATCAATAAGGTATACACACCCAGTACAAGTGTATTAATGATAACCTTTGAGCTGGAAGGTGACATCAGAAACTGCTGGAAATATTTAAACCCTACCCAGTCGCTGCCAAATATTCCTTTCCGGATACTATAATCCTTAAATGCCATCAATATTCCGCCCATGGGAATATATGCAAAAACAAATGCATAAATTGCAGGCACTGCGATAATCAGCCAGAACTGCCAGTTAGAAGTCTTAATTTTATTTTTTTTATCCACACGGACCTTTGCTGTTTTTGTTACTGCTTTCAAGCAAATCCCTCCTTCTTTAAAAGAAGCCGTTACCATAACCTGTCTTATGCAACGGCCTCTTTCCTATATAACCGCTTACTTGTCTTTTCCCATCTGTCTTTCATATGCGGTCTGGTATACACCTAATAAGGTCTGCAGTCCGGCGTTATCAAGCCCCTGCTTAAAGGACTCCCAGTCTTTATCCAGATCTTTTTGTCCTGTGATAAATGCTACCTGGTTCTCTGCAATATATTTTTCTACTTCCACGCCTACGGTCTGGATATCCGTTGCTTCCTGATCCGTCAGCTTTAACTGCGGCATAATATCCAGTTCTCCTTCTTTTTGTGCATATGGTTCCTGAAGGTTCTTGCTTGCTTCATAAAGCATTTTTTCTAATCCCTCTGCAGATCCGATGTCAACATTGGGGTCTACCGCCTGGCCCAGACGGTAATCAGCCGGTGCTACACGAATCCCGATATCCTGCCAGTCATGGTTCTGGGTATCCGGAGAGTAGGCATTGAGTACTTTATATAAAGCAGGTTTTCCGTTTAAGCCTACTTCCCCTTCCGGATTCAATATCCAGTCCTTGCCTTCCTCTGCCCCGTACTGAGAACACAGGTCCCCTGTTTCCGTGAAGAAGGTATCTACCCAGCGAAGTGCCGCTGCGGGATCTTTACATTTATCCGTAATACATAAACCAAATTCATCTACTCCGGAGTATTTGAAAAATGGAGTAATCTGTGTTCCATCCGGTCCTTTTACCGGAGACATAGCTACATAATCCCTGTAAAACTCATTATTTTCCGCAGGGTCAATGACATCGGACAGCGTTCCGGCAGGTACAAATAATACCGGTTCATCTTCCTGGTTCATCAGCGTTCTCACCTGTTCCTGGGTCTGGGTGAAATCTCCGTCATAGATATAACCCTGTTTGTAAAGCTCGCTCATATATTTAAGGCCTTCTTTGTACTTATCGTCTGTAGCAACGCAGACTACTTTTCCCTCCGGCGTTACTGCAGTCTTATCCCGTACAGCCTGTTGTTTTCCCGGGTCTAAAATGAATGATCCCATCATCCACTCTTCAAAGTTCGCATACCAGCCATTTTTAGCATTTGCACCTGCAATTGCAATTCCATCCGGTTTATACTCTTTGAATTTCTTGCATACTTCCATAAATTCTTCCGTTGTGGTAGGAATATCCACTCCCATCGCATCCAGGTACTTCTTATTTACCCACATTTTTCTGCCATACATGCAGTGATAGCAATCATTAATTTCCGCTATGGAATAGATATGCCCATCTGTCTGACGGGTAAGATCCATATACTGGCTCATCATCTTCATATAATTGGGCATATTTTTCTCAATCAGATCATCCAGTTGGATAATCACACCCTCTTTTACCCCATATTTAGCTAAATTGGGGTCTACCCCCAGAATGATATCCGGATAGTCGCCGGATTGGAGTGCCATATTCAGCTTATCC
>NZ_JAWYAJ010000103.1:0-20482 GCF_034124845.1 Robinsoniella sp. | reverse complement strand
CTCCAGTCATCTCTGGTTCCGGTCTGGAACGTCAGTTTAATTCCAGTCTTCTCTTCCATGTACTTTGTAAAATCATTCGTCGCCAGATCTTCAACATTTGGCATGGTCATGGTGAAAACAGACATTTCAATGGGTTCTTTTACAATAGGATATGTCCCCACCTCATTTAAATTACTTTCATCAGATACGGCGTTTGACTCCGTTTTTGCGTCTTTACTGTCCACCGAATCGGTACTTCCCCCACATGCCGACAGACTAACCGCCATCGTAAGAGACAATAAAAGTGCAGTGATCTTTACGAATCTTTTTCTCATAGATTCTTCCTCCTTTTCTTTTTCTTGTTTCGCAAGCCCAATGTGCAAATATACTTTTGAAAAGATTTTTCACAATTCATTCTGTACTTTATAGACAAAGTAATTTTTTATTTACCAGGTCTATCCTATACTGACTGTTGTGTTTTTTCACAGTATGCACTAGGTTTTTACACCCTTTTTTATACATTTTTATCATTGGAATAGCAACGTACAAATCTTTTTTTGGACATACAATTTTTTCCAAGCCTTGAATTCAGAGGATTTTCACTGCACTTATCATGAAAAAGTACTGTCTTTGTACTTCTTTCATCTTTATTCTGTTTTTTTCAGATTGCTGGGTGTGGTTCCCATTACCCGCTTAAACGCTCTTCGAAAAGAGTAATCACTGCCGTATCCGGTCTGTTGTGCAACTTCCTTTACCGGACATCCTTCTCTTAACAGACGGCAGGCATTCCGTATGCGAACCTGCTCCAAAAACTCACTGAATGTAATTCCAAAATAACTTTTAAAATCTTTGTAGAGCCGGTTCTCCGAAATGTGAAGCTCATCTGCCAGCTGTACCAGAGCAAAGTTGGAGTTTGAATATTCAGAATTGATCCGGTCAGCCAGATACTCCTTCATCTGGACCGCATTCCCTTCTTCGGTTACTTTGGTGTACTGCAGATAATACTGTTTTGCCTCACCGATTGCCTGAAATAGCTTTTCCTGGTTCTCAGCCTTCTGTATCGCTTCCATAATATCTGCAACTGCTTCTTCTTTCTGAACTTTTTCCAAGCTTCTGATTGCCGTACAGCGAACCATTTCCAGCAAATGTTCCGTCATAGAAAGGCTCATTATTTTCTTTAAGTAGCAATCATTAATTTCAGCCATTATTTTTTCCAGTTCTTCTTCCGTTCCCTTCTTAATGGCATTTTCCAGATGGATCTCCATATCAATAGGGAACATGGATACCTCCATTTTAGACGGCAGGTCACCTTTGCAAAGAGGCATACGAATCCCATAGAACCTGGCATATTTACAGATATCCAACGCTTCATTATACATTTCCCCAAGCTTTATCAGGTCTGTGACCTCACCGCTGACCCCGGCGAAAATGTACAGCCTTTTATCGTAATAAAATTTATAGTTCAGATTCTCTATCTTCTGCTTCAGTTCATCTTCCGCATAATAATCCAACTCCGGAATAATCATGGCGTACACCAGCTGGTTGACCTCATAAAGCATGTGGGGCAGATCCAGATTTTCTCGAAAATGTTCCTGCACGTATTCCTGGAATTCTTCCACCGACGAAAAAATATTGTCTTTCAGCGGATCTTCAAATTCCAGAACCGCCACAAAATACCGTTCTGCATCCAATTCCAGCTTACTGCACTCTAAGTCAGCCCTCAGGTCATCCAGGGAATCGTACCTTCCATATAACAGTTTTTGGATCACAGCAGCCCGCAGTATTGGTTCCTGATACACCACTCTGCTCTGGAGGCTTTCCACACTCTCCAAAAATGGATACAGCCCTTCCCAGAAATTACGCGGTTTCTTACCATCCGCCCCCACAATGGTATCACTGCAGTCACAGTACTTCTTAACGGCGTCCTTTCTTTTAAACCAGTAAACAAAGCAAATGGCATAGCCAATTAAAATTGATGTAATACTGAAGATAATAATCACATACTTCATGTATCCGATTTTCTGCATCATTACCTTTTTCGGAGTGATCGTAGCAAATGTCCATCCCGTATAGGAGGATTTCACAGAAGTGGTAACCATTTCAGACTGCTTCATCTCACGCGCTGTTAAATATTCTGAAAACGTGTGGTATGTGCTGCCTCCCTTTTCCTCTCCTCCCATAAAGCAGCTGATAACATTCCCCTCTTCATCCAGAATAAAAGCATCATCCATATCATCCACTCTGGCACCCTGCATTAGATGTTCAATGGTCCGGTCATTCAGCGCAATTGCCACTGCTCCCTTATCATCCTGGAACGTACTGTTGGGGACAGACTGCGCCATAAATAGTGCGTTTTTATTTTCCAGGGGTATATCGACAATCGTCCCGGACATATATTTTGTACAAAAAGTATCCACTACCTTTTCATAATCCATGTTGCCAAAACCATTTACCGTATTGTAGCCGCTTTTTGTCACCGGCGCTACCGTTGGCATTTTAATCAGATAATTTTTACCGGGAAATAACAGGTAAACAGCCTTAATAGCCTGGTTGGTGGTAGAATAATCCGGAAATCTCCTGGATAACAGGTACATTTCATAGAACTCTTTGGACTTATCCTTATTGTAAGCCGTATCCGCCATTCTGCATAATTCCGTATCTTCACTGATGTAAATACCCACATTCTTAATTTCCTCCATCTGCCGGTCAAAGCTGGTAACCGCCTCAGACAGGAAGCGATTCGCCTTTTCCTTTTGTACATCCAGCAATGCCGCCTGGGCCATAAAATAAATCACTATGATAGCAAGTGTCGGCGCCGCCAGAATGATAATATAGGAACAAAATAATTGTATGGAAATTCTTTTATGATGCACAATCCCGGTAATTTCTTTTTTTCTTTTCACACTTTTCCTCCCATGCATATCTAGTGCCGCCCGGCGCAAATACGCCACAATATAGCACCCGCTATCTGCGCCAGCTGCAATAATATCGAATATTTTACAAAATCTGACAATCCACAGCTTGTCAATCTCACACGCTTATGATAATGTAATATCAGTAGTCAATGATACTTTCCTCAAAAAGGAGCATACCTATGTTTTTCAAATCTAAAAAACCCAAAGAAATCCTCTGCGTCTACAGCGATGGCAAGCTGCTCTATCAGGGTGAAATAAAAGACATTCCCCTGAAGGAATCTGTAATACTTGAAAAAAGCATTGCTTTCTTTGACGATCCGGATCCCTGCTATATTCATAGAAGCGCAGTCCGCGTGCGCTTAACAGAAGAACTGCTGCGTGAAATCCAGTTGGAAGCTTCTTTGACACGCTGTCCCCTCATGGCTGAATACGTGGATCTTCCCATGATGGATGCCTTTACTTTTACCATAGAGCATGTTTAAAATGCATTCCTTCTATCTGCACGCTCTAAAGAAGTAAAAAGTACACAGCAAATCCCAGGAACAACACGGCATTAAACAGCTTAACCGCACCCATATGCCGTAGCATAAAACCGGAAACACGGTTGACATTTTTAGTTCTGCTGATTACCAGAATAAAAATGAGTGACGGCAGGCACATACAGGTAACATAAAGTACGAACAAGAGACTGATTCTCAGCGTATTGCCTGCAGCATTTTTCATTAAATAGAGAATGTTAGCCATATAGATCTGTCCGGTACAGAAAAATTCACCCAGGGAAATGGCGATACCCAGACCAAAAACCACAAATAAAAGAACTACGGGTGTTGCCGCCGAAACCCGTTTAATCAGGCGGTGGTTCCAGCCTCTCAGTTTTGCAGGCAGCTGCATTTTAATCTTTCCATATTCTTTTTTCTTCACATTCCAAAAGTCAATAAAATAAAAAATAGCTGCAAGGAGAAATAAAACCGTAATTCCCAGATTGATTACTGCCCTTGCTTTTTCAAATGCCCCCTGGTTAATCCAGGATACCGCATAATAAATGCCGGCACCAATTGCAAAGTATGTAATATATTTGCCCGCCAGATACAACAGTCCGCTTTTTAAAACCGAAGTATCGGTAGTCAGCAGAATAGAGAGCAGCATCAGAAGCATGGACACCGCGCAGGGATTAAATCCCGCTAAGAATCCGGATAACGCAAAGGTAAAAAAATCTCTTCCAGTCACACCGTTTGCTGCTTTCTGAAGCGAAGCTGTACCTGTGAACTGGTCAAATACTGCAAATTTTGCCTTTCCATCGGCTAACTCTTCCGAAAACATGTCACAAATATCCTCTGCCCCTGTAAGATAGGATTCCCCATAAAATACAGCAGGTACCTTCTGCTTCTCCTTGGGAACCTGATAGTGCCGGAAGAATTCCTGCACCAGCATTACATAATTTTCTTCCGCAATATTATATTCCTTCAGTTCAAATACATCTCCGGCACCGCTTTTCTGAAGATATTCCTTTACTTTTTCACAGTCGCTGCAGGAATATGTGGAAAAATACACCACAAAATTTTGTTTCGGATCTCGGTGTTTCTTTTTTAATTGCCCGATCAGGGCATTAACATCCGACTTGGTATCTTCACTGGAATCCTCTGACTGCTTCTCCTGATCCTCCGAATTTTCCCCGGGAATCCCCGCTTCTTCACCGATACTCTCTGATGGTTTCCCGGAGTCTCCTGATACTTCCCCGATATTCCCCGGCTGCTTCTCTTGATCCTTTGATATTTTCCCAGAATCCCCCGATACTTCTCCGGTACTCTCTGATGTATTCCCGGAGTCATCTGGTATTCTGCCAGTTTCTTCCCCTTCACTAAAAAAAGCCTCTTTCAAATTTTTTTCTATATTCTCGTATCCCCAGATCCATCTGGACCCTACAATCAGAACGGGCAGCCGGCCTTTTTCTGCCTGTTCTTCATCCGCAGTTTCACAGACTTCGTCAAATTTCTTTTTATCCTCCAGCTGAAAGGTATTATAGGTGCGGATCTCGTAGGTAACCCTGCTCTTTTCCTCCGGGGTAAGGCACTGATTGAAAAGATCAAAAATTTTTTCCTCTTCCTTACAGGAGGCACAGGCATTATTATAAAAAAACTGGATTTCCAGCTTATGCTCCCCGGCTTTTACCGGCAGCACAGTCATAAATAGCACAACAGCAATGAAGATACCCACACGATTTCTAATGCTTTTTTTCATTTCTAACTCCCTTTTTTGAAGCGTGCTTAAAATGTTTACTGCATAATGTATATTCTTCAGACACGCTCTTACATATTTTGTTAAATTATAACAAAAAACACCGCCGTTGTCTAATATCTTTCTATTTTGCTTTCTGCCACCTTGCAATCCTGCATGAACGGATACTTTTTCTACATAAAAAAAGCAAAATCTGTTACAACATAAAAAACCCCTCCAAACAGCAGTGATTTTAACAGCACTGTCTGTTTTGGAGGGATCATCTATAAGAAATAAGACCATCTGCTCTGCACAGAAATTTATGATACCTTATAAATACTTTTTCACGAAATTTGCATCGGTGGGGTACGCACAGGAAACCTTACCTATTTTCTGGTGTGCTTCGCAGCCTTTCCCCAAAACCAGAACTACACTTTCCTCTTCTGCTTCTTCAATGGCTCTTTTAATTGCATCCCCTCTGTTTTCTATACATTCATAAGGGCAGCCAACACTTTCAACATAACGTGCGATATCACCAGAAATATGTACAAACTGTTCTTCTCCGGGATCATCTGCCGCAAGATAAACCTTTTTTGAATACAATCCCGCAATCAGTCCCAGATCTTTTCTCCTGTTAAAAGCTTTGTTGCCGGGGCAGCCAAAAACAGATACAATCTTGGAAAACGGATGCTCCATTAATACCGACTGAAAAAGCTTCTCAAAGCTCAGCCTGTTATGAGCATAATCCACGATCACGGTAAGTCTTCTCCTGGTGCTGACATATTGTTCCATCCTGCCTTTCACTTTTGCTTTTTTCAAACCGGCAATCATATATTCCACTGGAATGCGATATAAATATGCAACTGAAATTGCAGCCAATGCATTTTCAACATTAAAAACACCGGGCATTGCCAGTGTAAACAGCTCATCAAATCGTCCGCTCTTCACCCGAAAGTGAATCCTTCCTTTTTCCTGCTGGATATCATAACCGAATATATCGGGCACCCTTGCATTCTTCACAGTCCCGCCTAGCTGGTCTCCTTGTCCGGTTCCAAAAGTAATAACGGATTTTGCCAGCTTGGATGCCTGGAGAACCCGATCCGCTTTATCGGAATCCAGATTGATGCAAGCCGTCTCACACTGCCGGAAAATGGATAGTTTTGCACTGAAGTAATCCTCGAAGTCATCGTGTTCCGACGGGCTGATATGATCCTCTGATATATTTAGGAACACTCCCACATCAAAGCTCAGTCCCCGCACCCGCTGGTATTTCAGCGCCTGACTGGAAACCTCCATAACCATACTGCGCTTTCCGGAGGATACGGCATTACGCATATGACGGTACAGTTCCACCGATTCCGGGGTTGTCATACTGGATGATTTATGTTCCACACCGTCTTTTATTTCGATGGAAGAAATGATTCCCATACTGCGCATCGCAACGGATTTGAAATACTCGTCCATAATCGCCTTTATATAATAAGAAGTAGTTGTCTTTCCTTTCGTCCCCGTAACCCCAATCAGATCCAGTTCCCTGGAGGGGTTCTGATAAAAATGCTTTGCTAAAATGGGCATCGCTTTTCTGATATCCTTTACCAGAATGTAGGGTACCTCATATTCCAGAGGAAAGTGTTCCTCTCCTATATAACAGACAGCCCCATTTTTGAAAGCCTGGCTGAGATAATCTGCTTTGAATGCTGCTCCTTTACATATAAAAAGTCCCCTCTTCATCATTTCCCTGGAATCATAAGATAAATGTTCGATAATCTGATCTTTCTTTCCATACAAACAACAGGATTTTACTAAATTTGACTGCTGCAATAATTTCAGATATGTTTTAAGCATATAGTGCATTCCACGTTCCCCCTTATCGGTTGATTTTTTTATTATAGAAAATAAATGCATCATAAAATGCATCTGCTTGTATCCAACTTGTAAACTCCATGGCATATCACCATGCAGGCTACTAAAAGTCTCTATTTATTAGACGTAGAAATGGAAAAAACGGTTTCAAAAATATATTAAATATTTCCTTAAGTTCATCCTGCTGAAACTCTTTTTTCAGTTCTTGACAGAAAAGTGTCTTCATGCTATATTAGATACATACAGAATGTATCTATTTTGACATAACTTTCTGCTTCTGGTAACCGGGAAGATTTTAGAATCAAGCATATGTATACTGCCAGCATATATAAAAGTGTGGGAAGCCAATTATCGACAATGAACTGCAATGCAGTACTAGAGCGTGTCTGAAAATTCATTCCTGGCAATTTATTTTTTACACTTATTCATACATTTTGTATGTATATAAAAGGAGGTCTTAATTATGACAGAAGAAAGATTTGAAAAAATGATGGAACATGCCGGCGATGTAATCGAAAATACCGTAGAAGGTGTGGCAATATAGTAGACCATTCCTTAGAGGCTGCCGCAAAACACAGCGCAGTCCGTATTCTATTTAGAGTAATATCCTATGCCGGCTGCCTGGGTATGATCATTGGTGCCGATTACCTGGAAAAGCACGGCCACCACCTTTTTGCCAAGATTTGTTTTATTACCGGCTGCGCAGGGATCGCAACTAATCTAATTCTCAGTATTCTGTTTCGCAGGAAATAATATGTCCTGCTGATACAGAAAAACGCCGAACCCATTCGCAGCATGAAGTTCATGCAGGGGTTCGGCGTTTCTTTATTTAAGATTATGGTGTGGTGCGTAATTCTTTTATTGCAGCTGAGTTAATCGCTCTTTTACCTGTTCCATCATTTCGGTATATTTTGCAAGCTTGCCTTTTTCTTCGTCTATCTTTGCCTGAGGCGCTTTGCTTACAAAACGTTCGTTGCTTAACATTCCGTTTACTCTGGCAAGTTCTTTTGCCAAGCGGTCTTCTTCTTTTTTCAGACGCTGGATTTCTTTTTCGATATCAACCAGTTCTGCAAAAGGCATATAGATAACTGCCTCCGGAATCACTGTGGATACTGCATCATCTTCGATACCAAGACGGTCTGCCTGAACAATTACTTCGCTTGCATATCCCAGAGTTGCGAAGAATACTTTTCCATTTTCAAAAATCTCACGGATGTTTTCTTTTTCCGAAACAACAAATACCTTTGCTTTTTTGCTTGGCGGAACATTCATTTCGGTACGAACATTACGGATTCCTCTTACTGCTTCCTTAATGGTCTCTACTGCCTGTTCATCTGCCGCAAAATCCCATTCCTCTTTGAATTCCGGCCACTGGGAAATCATAATGGACTCTTCCTCTGTCTGAAGGGTACAGAAGATTTCTTCTGTAAGGAACGGCATATAAGGATGCAGCAGTTTCAGGGCATTTGCCAAAACAGTCTTTAATGTCCACAGCGCTGCTGATTTGGTAGTATCTTCATCACTATAGAGACGAGGTTTTACCATTTCTATATACCAGTCGCAGAATTCCTCCCAGATAAAATCATAAACTTTCTGAACGGCAATTCCCAGTTCATACTTATCCATGTTATCGGTTACATCTTTTGCCAGGGTGTTAACCTTAGACAGAATCCATTTGTCCGCTCCGGTTAAATCTGCCAGATTCATCTGGGATGGAACCTCCGCTTTTTCCAGGTTCATCATGATAAATCTGGATGCATTCCATACCTTATTTGCGAAATTTCTGCTGGCTTCCACACGTTCCATATAGAAACGCATGTCATTTCCGGGTGCATTTCCGGTCATGAGTGTCAGACGAAGTGCATCTGCCCCGTATTGTTCGATAATTTCCAGAGGATCAATTCCGTTTCCAAGGGATTTACTCATCTTACGCCCCTGAGAATCACGAATCAGTCCATGAATCAGTACGTGATGGAAAGGAACTTCTCCCGTCTGCTCCATTGCTGAGAAGACCATACGGATTACCCAGAAGAAGATAATGTCATATCCTGTTACCAATACATCCGTAGGGAAGAAGTAATCCAGGTCATCTGTCTTATCGGGCCAGCCCAAAGTGGAGAATGGCCACAGTGCAGAACTAAACCAGGTATCCAGAGTATCTTCATCCTGAGTCAGATGTGTGCTGCCGCATTTCGGGCAAACGGCTGGTACTTCTTTGGACACAACAATTTCTCCGCAGTCATCACAATAATATGCCGGTATCCGGTGTCCCCACCACAATTGTCTGGAAATACACCAGTCACGGATGTTCTCCAGCCAATGAAGATAAATCTTGTCAAAACGCTCCGGTACAAAATTCAAAGTATGATTCTTAAGTGCTTCAATTGCCGGTTTTGCCATTTCTTCCATCTTAACAAACCACTGCTGTTTGATCATTGGCTCAACGGTTGTCTTGCAGCGGTCATGGGTTCCAACATTATGGGCATGGGGAACTACTTTTACGAGAAGTCCCATTTCCTCCAGATCTGCAACCATTGCTTTTCTGGCTTCGTAGCGGCTCATGCCTGCATATTTACCACCCAGTTCATTGATGGTAGCATCATCATTCATAATATTGATTTCCGGAAGATTATGGCGTTTTCCTACTTCAAAGTCATTCGGGTCATGAGCCGGTGTAATCTTTACGCATCCGGTTCCAAATTCCTTATCAACATATTCATCTGCTATAACCGGGATTTCCCGGTCAGTCAACGGCAGTTTCAACATTTTGCCAACCAGGTGCTTATAACGGTCATCCTCCGGATTTACAGCAACAGCCGTATCTCCCAGAAGCGTTTCCGGTCTTGTGGTAGCAATCTCAACAAAAGCATTTTCTTCCCCTGCTACCGGATAATTAATGTGCCAGAAATTACCGTCCTGATCCATATGCTCTACTTCTGCATCCGAAATAGAGGTCTGGCATACCGGACACCAGTTAATGATTCTGGAACCCTTATATATATAGCCTTTTTCATACAATTTGATAAATACTTCTTCAACCGCCTTGGAACATCCTTCATCCATGGTAAAGCGTTCTCTGTCCCAGTCAGCAGAGGAGCCTAACTTCTTCAGCTGATTGATGATCTTTCCGCCGTACTCTTCCTTCCACTGCCATGCGTGCTTTAAGAATTCTTCCCTACCGATCTCGTCCTTATCAATTCCCTGTTCCTTCAGCTTTTCGATGACTTTGACTTCCGTAGCAATTGCTGCATGGTCCGTTCCCGGCTGCCACAATGCATTATACCCCTGCATTCTCTTATAACGAATCAGAATATCCTGCATGGTATTATCCAGCGCATGCCCCATATGAAGCTGTCCCGTAACATTCGGCGGCGGCATCACAATCGTAAAAGGCTTTTTGCTTCTGTCTACTTCTGCGTGAAAATATTTCTTGTTCATCCACTTATCATATAAGCGGTCTTCAATTCCTTTCGGATCATAAGTCTTTGCTAATTCTTTGCTCATTGTCCAATAATCTCCTTCCAGTTTTTGCATAAAAAAATGCCCCTTGCTTCTGCAAAGGGCGAATAATCCGCGGTACCACCTTTATTATATTTACAGAAAGATTCTGCAAATACATCTCAGCCATCCGATAACGGGGATGATTCGTGAAAATCTACTTCAGGTTGAAATCTTATCCTAAATGCAACCCGCCTAAAATCCGCCAGGTGGCACTCGATATCCGACAAATCCGCCAGGTTATCCTACAATTTCATCCGGTTCAATCCTCCGGTTCAAAAGCTACCTTCCATTCACACTGCCTTGAATATTCTTCCAGCCTATGAAATATTCTCTCTGTCAGGGTTTTGAATGTACTCCTCTTTCTCACTACCTTTTTATTATGATATCATTTGTGATATATTTTCCATGATAATCAAGATAAGGGGATTTGTCAAGGGATTTTGTAAAAAAAGAAAAGAATCCAAGAATAAGAAGAAAATGGTTCAGCTAATCTTGCTATCCCACTCCCCTTGCAGTACAATAAACAAAGAACTATCATTTCACCCCACCTAAACCAAGGAGGAATCACATGAATATTAAAAAAGTACACTGCTTAACCTTCAGCCCCACCGGCACCACAAGAAAAATCACAGATACAATTGCCGGAGTTTTTCAGACCAAGATTTACAATCACGATATTACCTATGACAGAACGAAAGACATCCCTGATTTCACCAGTACCGATTTGCTGGTTGTGGGCGTCCCGGTCTATGGAGGCAGAATTCCTGCATTATTGGAAGATTTCTTTTGCCGACTTCATGGAGATCATACGCTTTGCATTCCTGTTGTTGTCTATGGAAACCGGGCCTTTGAAGATGCATTGCTGGAATTGTCCGACCTGCTGAAAGACCAGGGTTTTGTAATTGCAGGCGCAGGGGCTTTTATCGGGGAACATTCTTATGGAAATGAAATTGCAGGCGGACGCCCCAATGGATCTGATCTGGCCGCTGCCACAAAATTTGCCGAAACCCTCCGGATTAAGTTAGACGGCATTGCAACTGCTGATGATCTGGAACCATTACATTTTCCTGGTAACCATCCCTATAAAGAACGTTCCGCCCCAGGCATCCCATGGGCACCCGCTACAACAGATTCCTGCAACAATTGCGGAATCTGTGCTACAGTCTGTCCTATGGGCATCATTGACCGGGATGATCCCAAAAAGATAACGGATCCAGGCAGCTGCCTGCATTGCTGTGCCTGTGTAAAGACCTGTCCAAAAAATGCTAAAGTTATGGAATCCGAATTTTATAAAAAGTTCCGTGGGTTTCTAATTGCGAATTGTTCTGAGATACAGAAAAATCCGGAAATCTTTGTCTGATTATTTAATCAAAAAAGTTTCGAACCTCATCATGTGGTATGACAATAGTTATCATTTTCTAACTTGCATGCAGTGAATCGCAAGAAGAATATCTGAACAATAACATACTTTTCTGATTTGCTTATGTGTTATATTTACTAAGATTATATTAGACATAATATGGAAAACATGTTATGCTATATTTCTGGAATAACCGCTACAGGGTGGTTGCCCTCCTACTTTATAGGATGGGGGGTGGTGCTATGAGTACATATCAAGTATTGACTTTATTGTTTGTATTTGGGACATTTTTACTCGCACTTCTTGCCTACATTGACAAGAAATAACAAAAAAACTACCCTGTTCTCGTAAAACAGGGTAGTTTACTTCCAAAAGGAAATTCCTTTGAGGACAACTGCCTAGGACGGGCGGTTATTCCTTTTTGTAATACAATCATATCACTTCTTTCTAAAAAAGTCAAACATATGGCACATAATGTATTACATTAGAGCATTGCAATGTCAAATATACTCAATCCCAATAAGGATACCGCCATAATTAATATAAGATTGATTTTTATCCAATGCGGTCTATAGATAAGTCCCATTCCGTCCCTGCAAACACAACCTCTATTTCCCTGGGCACCCGGACTCTGCATTCTTTCCTTCCATCTTCCCGGATCCATTCAATATGGATTGCGCCATGAGGTGTAGGCACATCTCCTCTGCACCACTTCATATCCCAAGAGGGTTTTGTAATCTCTACTTTTTTAAATCCATCCTCCAGCATCTGGACACCCAGTGCATATTTAATGAAAAAATATGCCGGTGAAGCCGACCAGGAATGGCAATAACTTCTGGTTCTGCTGACTTCATAGAAGCCCGGAAATACTTCCCAGCAGGTTGTGGAATCGAATTTCAGCATTTCACCCCATCGTATTTTAATGTCATCCATGATTTCCTGTACTCTGCCTTTTTTTGCAAGACACTCGTACTGGTAATACAGCATAAACGGAGAGCCTGCCTGTATCATTTCCACAGGTGGATCCGTGATATATTTTTCCACGATCTGCTTCTTTTCTGCATTCAGGATTCCATCATAGAGCAGCATTAAAATATGTGTCTGTATGCTGAAGGTGCGGGATATGCCATACTCAGGTGAAAAACCATCCCGAAACATTTTTAGATTGGAATCCCAGAGTTTTGTTTCCATGTAAAGAAGCAGCCTCATTTGACATTCTTCGAAAAAAGCCACATCCTTCTCATAGTTGTTTTTCTCTGCATATGCTGCAGCTAATCCAAAACAGTATGCCAGAACTGCCTGCTGACCCGTAACGATCCCATAATTATGAATATCCATATCTGCCCAGTCCATCATATTCCAGGCGTTAATCAGGAACCCGCCGTCCTCCTGTATAAACCCGGCATAATACTTCAGCGTCTCTTTCACTACCCCATACATTTCCGGGAAAATTTCGGTGTCTCCACTCACTTTTGCATACTGAAAAATGGAAATAATCCAGTTCATTGTCCACATGGGAATGGAAGTATTCCAGTCTGTAGGAGTCAGGGCATTTAACAGCGGGGTATTTGCCCTTGCCTCGGCAGAGAGCTGGATACTGCGTCTTATCAGATCGTAATCCCCAAACAAATAGGCACAGGTAACGGCGCTGATGCCCGCATCTCCTATCCAGAAAGCCTGTTCATACGTGGGACAGTCCGTAAAGCTGTCTTCCATACAGAGCTGATGCGTATGGCGGCACATTTCGAATATCCGGTTTAGCAGATAGTCATCGCATGTAAAATCTCCCAGATTCCCCGGCGCATACGTCGCATAATTGATTCTGAAATCCCGAATCCTTACTTCTTCCCTGCATTCCCGAAAAGTCAGCATGGCATAACGCATGCCCATACGTGCCATACACCGGTATGACTGCCAGCCCTCTTTGCAAATGTAGCGGACGCTGTTATTCAGCCCTATGGTATAATCAATCTCCCCCTGATACATATTTTCAAAGCAGTAAATATCTAAAATGGCTCCAGCCGGCGCTTTTATGGTAAATTCAAGGCTTCCCACATAGATATCCTGGAAGTCCACAATGATCCGGTTCCATCCACCGGATGCAGGAGGGGCTATCCGGGTAACCTCCTGATTGTCCCAGAGCATTCCCAGATGTCTGGGCTGCACGGCTGACTCTGCAATCACTTTATCTCTCTTCGCCAGGGAATAGATATAAGCATTCTCATAAATATACCGGGGTTCCACATAGGTAACCGGACCGCCGATTTCCACCATTTCTTTCAGGGAGGATGCGGCAAACAGACGTTTATGAATATCCGGATATTTCTCCAGCCGGTTGTACTCATCCAACCCTCCGTATACCTTTCCAAAACCATCGATCACCGGAATAATTCTGCTTGTGGGTCCTTTTACAAAAAAGTCTCCTTCCATTATAAGGTTTTCGGGAAAACACAACTCCATATGGCAATATAAATCATCAAATTTACCCGATATCTGCATCAGAAAAAAGTGCTTTCCTTCGCATAAACGCACCGGTATCTCCCGATGCTCATTGGATACCTCATACAGTTTTCCATCTATGGTAAAGTCCCCGATTATTCCATTCCAGGTCCTGTTTGGAAATGCAATCATTCCTTCCATATCCTGTGGTGCAAGAAACTCACAACCTAGGAAACCGGAAAATATCGTTTCATCAGCATCCTTGCGTCCGGGAAAAAAAGCATTTCTGGTATTTACTGAGATCTGCTGACATCCTGGGATAACCTCCTGTATCCTTACAATCTTGCCCGGTGTCTTTGCCGTTCTCTGAAACTGCCGCAGAGGATTTTGCTTTATCCTGTCTTCTCTGTCTTCTCTGTTTTCCCCATCTTCCAATACCCAGGCTGTTCCCCAGTTTTTTGAAATCTCTCCATCCTCTATCCACCTGCTGTCAAAACGGTTGGCATCGTAATAGTCGCTGAATCCCAGATTATCATTTCGCTTTACCGTATGGGATATGTGACCAAGGTCTTTGGCACATTTCGTCTCTGCCCCCGAGGCTGCCAGCACTTCACCGCCGGAAGATACCTGAAACCAAACGCCCCCCTCCTGCGCAACGGTCTGGTAGGTAGACCACCCGTAACTCCACACCCGCACCGCAAGAAAGTTCCTGCCTGGCTTTACATCCGGGGTTATATCATAAGTATCGTAAAATAATTCCCCTGGTCCGGATCGGATAGGCCCCCTCCCCATTTCTTTTCCGTTTAAATAGACAATATATCTGGTTATACCGCAGATCATCAGCTTTATGTCCTTTTCCCTAGAAGACGTCCCGGCATAAGAATCCATACCATGTGCATCCCCAATATGAATATCCGTAGCATGAGCATCCACATCATAAAATTCTGTGGTAAAACACCCTCTTTCATTTTCTGATGTTCGATTTTCAGAAATCCAGATCCACTTTCCCTCTATTTTTCTCTCTATTTTCCCTTCTATTTTGTCTTCTATTTTTCCCTCCATCTTTCCCTCCGTTTTCTCCATCCCGCTACCTCCTGACCGTACATTACCGTACTTTATTTTTTGTAGTAAAGTCTTTCACTTCCGTCCTGTTTGAATTTTCAGATACTCTTTATCCTTTCACGGCACCGCCGGTAAGTCCTGCCACAATCTGATCCGAAAACAGAAAATATATGATTATAACAGGGATCAGCGCAACGGTTGCCGCTGCGAATACTTTATTCCAGTTTGCAAGGAAGTTGGCAGTATAGGAATATACCCCCAGTGTAAGGGTTCTCACGGAAGCCTTTGTCAAAAATACAAGGGGAAGATAAAAATCATTCCAGATTGTAACGAAATTCAGAAGCCCTACGGTAGCAATCACCGGTTTTGAAATAGGCGTAATAATACTTTTAAATATCTGAAATTCACCTGCTCCGTCAATCCTTGCCGACTCAATCAGGGATTCCGGCAGCTCATTAAAAAACTTTGTAAAAACAAACACCGGAAACGACATATTCGCGGTATAAATCAGCGCCAGTCCCAGCAGATTATTCGTCAGATGAAGCCTGGAAAGCATGATATAAAGCGGCAGTATCCCCAGTTGGATAGGGAACATCAGACCAACTAAAAAGTATGTCTGCAAGAACTTCCGGCTCTTAAACCGATACTGGGCAAGCCCGTATGCCACCATGGATGCCACCAGAATCAGGAGCAGTAAAGACACTCCAACCAGAAAAATACTGTTAAAGAAATAGCGGAAAAAACCATCTTCTCCCAGAACGATTTTAAAATTATCCAGGGTAAATTCTTTTGGAAATCCTATGGTATTATGAATCAGATCCTGCTTTGTTTTAAAGGAGGAAAGAATCGTATTTCCGATTAAAAAAATGGATAAAAAGGTGTAAATAACCAGAATTACTGAGATGATATTTTTTCCGATTACAGCCTTTTTTGATTCAATTCTTCTGTTAGATTTTTTTTGTCGTTTTCTCATCATTTTCCCCATTCCAATCCCCTCCTAATCCTTCTTACGCTTCAGTAATTTTGTAGTGACCAGCGAAAACGTAAGGATAATAATAAACATGGCAACGCTGATACTGGAACCAAATCCGATAGACGTTTCCCCGAAATAAGTGCCTCCAAAAGCGTAACGGTAGAATACCATATTGACAAAATCAATCTTATTATTCACCCCGCCCTGTGGGCCAACCAGGATATAAGGGATATCAAACATCGTCAGCGCATAGATCACGCTGAGCGTAATATTCGTAGACATAGATGCTCTCAGGGACGGCAGCACTACATACCGGAACCGCTTCCATCCGCTTGCCCCGTCAATGATGCTGGCTTCAATTACTTCTTCCGGTATCTCCTGCATATCGGCATAAAAGATCATCATACCGGAACCGATACACTGCCAGATTACCACCATTACAAATATTTTAAACACCAGATCCGGATTACCCAGCCAGGCGCTTTTTGCCTGGTTTCCAAACAGGCTTCCCAGGATATCATTAAGAACTCCAATATTGGGATCAAGCATAATGATTGCAAAAAATCCTACAATTGACGTACTGATTACGTAGGGTAAAAATAACATCATGCGGATGTATTTGTGGCATTTGATCTTGATATAGATCATGTAGGCAAAAAAGATCTGCAGCGGCGTAATTACAAGCAATACGCAGACCAGATATTTAATGTTGTTTCCCAGTGCATTGAAGAATATTTTTGACATTCTGGGATCAAACATCAGTTTTTTAAAATTGTCCAGACCGATAAACTTCATGTCTCCAATGCCGCTCCATTCAAAGAAGCTGAAGTATACAGCGCAGATTATCGGCACAATCATAAATATGGTATAAATCAAAAAACCCGGTGCTATAAAACCGATGTAAGCCTTTTTTTTTCTCATTCCAGGTTCCCCCTTTTATCGTAAAATCAGGGGGTGTTGTACAAACACCCAACTGGATGGTACAACACCCCTCTTCTATCCGTCTATCCTGTTTTAACGGGTCAGTGCCGCAAGTTCATCCGTAAATTCCTGTGCTGTCATACCTTTTGTGAATACTTTTGTCTGATCCTCTTCCCATACATTTCTTGGGCTTTCCCCTTCTTTTTCCAGATATCCCAGAATATTATAATAGCTCTCTGTCTGGATATCAAACTGGGCGATTTCATTAATTACTTCATTCTCCGATACGATTTTATCGGTACATGGAATGGAATCTAATGATTTTATCCAGGCTGTCTGTCCTTCCAGGCTGGCAAAATAGTTTACAAATGCAAGGGCTGCGTCCGGATTTTCGGTATCCTCGCTGACAGAGAATCCAACAGAGCTGGTTCCTACAAACGGCCTTGTTCCATCTTCTGTAGGCAGCTGGAATGCGCCGAAATTCAGTTCGGGGTTATTTTCCTGGATGGTCTGGATATTCCAGGTTCCTTCAATACACATAGCTGCGTCCCCTTTGGAGAATGCAAGCAATGCCCCGGATTCATCCACTCCGGTATAACCCGGTCCATAATACCCTTTATCTGCCCATTCTAACATCTTGTTATATGCCGCTACGACTTTCGGATCATTTACCTTCGCTTCCCCGGTATCCACATATCCCTGAATCCAATCCAATGCTGTGGCAGCCAGGACCGGTTCAAACTGGAATAAGATAGCCCACGGATCGGAAGCACTAAATGAAATTGGAAGATAGCCTGCATCATTGACAGCAGCCAGAGCAGCTTCAAATTCACTGAATGTCTTCGGTACTTCCAGTCCCAGTTCTTTAAAAATGTCTTTGTTGTAGAACACTGCACGTCCGCCTACTTCAGCAGTAGGGGATGCGTAGACCTTATCGTCTACCTTAACAAGGCTCATTGCACTTGTCCCGTCATATAAAGAGAAATCCACTTTATCGGTGAGATCCATTAACAGTCCCTGTTTTACATAAGCCTCCAGATTCGTGGTTGCGGTACCGTTTGTCCAGAACAGATCCGGTGTTTCTCCAGCCTGCATAGCTGTCTGGAGGAGATTGTAATACTGATCGGAAGTCTTAATCTGGTACTCTACCTCCACATTTGGATATTTTTTATTGAATCCTTCGATTACGGCTTTCAGCGGTGCCTCAAACTGCGCCGTATGCTCCCAAACCACCAGTTTACCGCCAATGTCTGCCGCATTTGCATCCCCGCCTGTACTTTCTTTCTCTGATGCCTTATCTGTCGCCGTTTCGGTGGTTTCAGAAGCCTTAGCCTGTGTTTCTTCTGCCTTTTCCGTATCCGCAGCCGCTTTGGTGGTCTCCGCAGCTTTCGTCTCTTTTGCCTGTGTCTCCGCCGGCGCTGCGCCGCCTCCGCAGCCTGACAAAATACCTGCCGCCATACTTACGCACAATAAAGCACTGATCATTTTCTTCTTCATATCGATACCTCCCATATCATTTGATGTATTTATTCTAACAAGAAGGCTTCTTTTCCACTAGTAAGAAAATTTACTCATTTATTCAATATCTTTCTGTCTTTTTCCGCTTCCTTTCATTCTGTTCACAAATTTAAGATTTGTTCACAAAATTTAGATCGGATTCCATAAATCCTCCTTTTCGGAACTCTCCAACCGTTTTTCCGGTAATCTGCTTGAAAACCCGGAAAAAATAATTACTGTTGGTTATTCCTACCTTTTCCGCAACTTCCTCCACCGACTCTTCTCCCTTTAACAGCATCGGTTTTGCTTTTTCTATCCGAAGGTAATTGAGATAATGAACAAACGTATCACCTGTATGTTTCTTGAAATATTGGCAGAAATAAGCCGTACTCATATGGAAATATTCGGCAACCTCTTTCAGAGACAGTTCTTTGGCATAGTTCTCTTCCAGATACAATTCCATTTTCTCAGCAATACTCTCTTTATCCATGAGATAAGACTGAACCCGCTTTCGAATATCCGACAGCCACAGCAGTAGTTCCTGCCCGGAATCGAAACCATTTACCCAGATATAATTTGGTGCTTCCTCTCCGGGAAACAGTTTATGAAGCTCTGTCTGGTAATATTTACTCAGATAATCTTCCATCTCATGTATAAACTTCACTGCCTGAAGCTTTACCTCTTCCGGCGGCCGGTTCGCCTCCTTCTCCGCTTTTAAAAACCGCTCCATCTGTATCGATGCCTGCTCCATCCAGTGCTCACTGAATGCTTCTTCTTTTTCAAATACAGGCGCAGCCATCTCTTGCTCACGTGGACTAGCATCCTGAAGATCAATCAGTCTGGACATTTCATAGTAAAAAGACAGGCTGCAGCCATCTTTGGCTTCTTTATAATAATGATTTACCTGACTCAGACTGTCAAATGTCTCCGAGATAGAAAGGTATAGATTTTTATTAAAATAATTCTTCATATTCTTTCTGGCATTCTGATAAAAATCCAGTACTTTCTTATTTACCTGTTCGGTAGTCTCATCCGCTTCAAAGCGCAGAATACAGAACACTTCCTTCCCATGCCGCAAAAAACACTCTCCCATATGGTTAATATTCAATATCTCCTGGAGGATCTCAACAAGAAAATCATAATCGGTATTTTCCTCGCTGATCGTGGTTCGCTCTCCGGTTCCCCGCAGGTTTATATAAGCTATTCGATAACATTGTTCTCCCTCTCTATCTTCAAAAAAAGCCGGATTATCATTTCTGCCCGTGGAGATTATCCCCTTTTTTAATTTTTTCTGGTATATCTCGCATACCAGTTTGGGAAGCTCATCTTCTGACAGCTCATGCTTTAATATGTATTTATCCACCCCCAGCTCCATAGCACTTCTGGCATAAGAGAAGTCTTCATAGCAGCTCAGAACAATCACTGCCATATGGGTCATCTGGGATTTCAGATGCCGGATCAAATCCAGCCCTGTCTCACCGGTCAGACGAATATCCGTAATCAGAACATCTGCCGTATTATTCCGAAAATAATGTTCTGCATCTTCACCGGAGCCAAAAGCCGCCGCTACTTTCAGTTCGGCTGAATATTCATCCAGACACATTTTCATACCTAAACGGACCAGCATTTCATCTTCTACAATAACAATATTAATCAAAATTTACACCATACTCCCTGACGATAACCGGACGCCGCAATACAACTTCCGTCCCATCGTTCTCACAGCTTGAAATAGACACCCTGTAGTTCTCCCCATAG
>NZ_JAWYAJ010000102.1:0-10930 GCF_034124845.1 Robinsoniella sp. | reverse complement strand
ATATATATCGTGTGTCACACTTCCGTCTAAATCTCCTCCATCCTGCTGTTTCCAGTAGAAATCCTCAAAAGCCGGATCATTGTCATCGGACTCAAACTCCCTTCCTCCGTTGAAAAACCAGCAGTGTTCTGCCCGGTGATCAGAAACCGTAAATGTAATCTTGCGTTTGTCTGCTTCATCTTTTAGCTCTCTGATGATATCTCTTTTGGGTCCCATGTTTTTAGCATTCCATCTGGAAAGCTCACTCTCATACATCTGAAATCCATCATGATGTTCAGCAACCGGCATAATAAATCTGGCACCCGACTGCTCAAACAAGTCCAGCCATTCATCTGCACGGAAATGTTCTGCCTGAAACATCGGAATAAAGTCTTTGTAACCGAACTGGTCATGAGCACCATAAGTTTTTAAATGATGCTCATATTCGGGAGTTCCTTTCAAATACATATTTCTGGGATACCACTCACTTCCAAATGCCGGAACGGCAAACACACCCCAATGGATAAATATTCCGAATTTTGCATCCTGGTACCACTTTGGTATTTCATATCCACATAAAGATTCCCAGGTATCCTGATAAGGACCCTGCCCAATTACCTGCTCCACTTCCTCCAGTCTCATCCGGATCCTTTCCTGTACACAATTCAGTAATTCTAATTCTTCCTTCCCTATTTCGATATCTTTTTCTTTACCTTCTTCTTGAACCTTTTGCTGTACACTCATCCTATACATTCTCCCATCTATCATAATTTATGATCTATATTTTTAATGACCTCTAAATACAATGAAAATTTAACTCCGAACATATTAATTTGCAAACTACCCCCCATAGGCTAATCTCTCACCTGCTCCATATTTTTAATATACTCCGAGGGACGCATACCGAACTTCTCTTTAAAACAGGTGCTAAAATAACCTGCATTCTGAAAACCATTTTTCGCTGCCAGCAAATCAATGCAGTTACTCCCGTCCATTATCATCCGAACCGCATTCTCAAGGCGCAGTTCTTTTATATAAGATGGAATTGACGTACCTGTCATTTGATTGAATATGCGGCTTAGATAGGAAGGATTCACATAACATGATTTTGAGATCACAGTCAGGGAAAGCTGCGTTTCCTGATAGTGAAGATCTATGTATTGCTTGGCTAGCTCAACGATTATTTCTGTACCGGAATTTCTCTCCTCTCCCTGCTGGCAGAGCTTTTCCAAGAACAACTTTATTAAAAACTCTTTATAAGGAGTAAAGTGCGGTATCTCCTGTGTCTTCTCTTTCTGTCTTTCTGATTTACTGCAGAATTCATTCAGGGTATTCATCAGGCTTTGGGATAAACTATTAAATTCTTCCGGAGTCGCATAATGTTCCTGGGCATATGCAAAAATCTCTGCAAGCTGGCTGCTCACTTCTTCCTGCCTTCCCTCATACATTTTATCCAGCAAATCCTCTTTCATTTTCTTATCGTACATTTCTCCCAAAATATTCCGCTGGCTTGCCTGCTGTTCTTCATCCAGAATATTTTTTATTTTTTCCAGAACCTTTTTCAGATCCTGTTCCTCCACAGGCTTTAGCAAATACTCTTTTACGCCATAGTGAATGGCATTCTGGGCATATGAAAAATCATCGTATCCCGTCAAGAATATTATTTTTACAATACTGTTTTGTTCATACAATTTTTTTGTCAGCTCTATCCCATTGATTATCGGCATCTCAATATCGGCAATCATTAAATCGATCTTTTTCTCCGACAATATTTCCAGCGCCTCTTCCCCGTCTTCAGCTTCTTCGGCAATGGTAAAACCATATTTTTCCCATTCTATGCAGCTTTTTAATCGCTGTCTGGCATAGAATTCATCCTCTACAATTAAGATCTGATACATATCTGCCTCACTTCTTCCCTGCTATTATAGCAATCATGTGCATAACTGGTTTGGTGAACTGTGGCAGTAATTATGAAGATTGCTATAAGCGTCAAATTTAAATGTAATCTATCGAATATCTGTGCTAAGATCGTGTTCTACGGTACTGCATGGAAAGACAAAATAAACTTTTGTAAATTTACCCAGTTCACTTTCAATGTGGATACCGTATTCCATACCATAACACAATTTTATTCTTTCATCTGTTGCCTTAATGCCAAAATTGACTTTCTCTTTATCCCATTCATCCTGGTTAAATACATCTTTGATTTTCTCGCTGTCCATTCCAATGCCGCTGTCATATACGCAGAGAATTACCTGGCCATTTTCAATATAAGCCTGAACTTTTATATTCCAGTCATTCTTTTTCCCTCTGAGTCCATGCAGCACTGCATTTTCAACAATTGGCTGAAGACACAGCTTTAAAATAGAACAGTTTTCTGCTTCTTTCTGGTACTCAATCTCATAATGCAGTTTATTGGGATAGCGGTATTTTAAAATATTAAAATATCGTTCAATAATATTTAATTCTGTTTTCACAGGAATCACTTTATTTCCCTTGCTCAGAACACCGCGATAAAAAAATGCCAGCTCTTTCACTACAAAAATAATGTCATCTGTCTTGTTCAAAGATGCCATACCACAGATACATTCCAGCGTGTTGTATAAAAAGTGAGGATTTAGCTGGGATTGGATCAGGGCTAACTCATATTCCTTTTTTCGGTTCTGTTCTTCTAGCAGGTTTTTCATCAGATCATCATTTTTTTGGATCATCCTGCTAAAAGCCTTAAACAGCTCTCCGATTTCATCTGACCGGTCCTGGCTGATCTTGATATCTCTTCTGCCCTCCCCGATCTGAATGATAATTTTCTTCAGCCGTATGATGGGATCCGATACATATTTAGCAAGAAATGTTCCCAGAAATACTGTCAGAACTATAAAAAAACCTCCCAGAAAAAGTAAGAATAATTGAAGCCTCTGGCTGTCCTTCACTACTTCATCAACCGGAACAATGCCTACTATATTCCAGCCGAGTTTTTTATACATTTTATTCGTGATCAGGTATTCCTGATTCTTCATGGTAATTTTATGGTTACCTTCTGACTGGCTGATGGCACTATAATATTCCTTATGGGAATAGTCTTTTCCAAGCTCCCCCTTTTCTTTATAAGAAACTACTTTTCCGGTCAGATCCAGAATCACATAATGTCCTGTATCCGCCAGGCGAATATTCTCATACAATTCTGTAATTACCGATTCATCCACCATCAGTTCCACACAGCCTACTACTTCAACTGTATTTTCATTATATATTTTGCGATAATATGACATTACACATTTTCCTGCTGAAAGGGGCATGGATGTAAAATGGTAATCCGCATTCAGTTTCCATAAATAACTTTCCTCCATGTTATAAAACTGCCTTACAAAATCAGTATCCTCTTTTTTCCTGTCTCCATCGGTAAACTTATTGACAGAAAAAGCTTCCCCCGTATCATGATAGGTATGAATGATCAGATTACTGATGCAATTAGACTTGATGATATTGAGCAGATATGCAAAGACGTCCTGTTTCACAGAATAATTGGCTTTTTTCTGACCCTCAAGCCATTTTTGCACATCTTTATTAGTCAATACCAGTACCGAATAGCTTTCTATATTCTGTGTCAGCAGATCTAATTTTTCTGAGATTACATTCAGGTTCTGATAGGAATTATCAATCATTTTTTCTACCAGCATATTGTTGGAATATACCCCTGCAAGCAGCAGCATTACCAGAAGCATACCTGTCATGCAAGGCACCAGCAATATGAAAATTTTCTTTTGTAACGATATTCCATTAAATAACTTTCTCAGTAATCTCATCTTTGCTTTCTGCCCCTTCTTACGTCCCTTCGTGCATGCACCTTATGTAGTTACACTAAATCATTACCCTTTTACGCTTCCGGCTGATAATCCTGCGATCACCTTTTCCTGAAAACACATAAAAATGACAATCATTGGAATAATTGCTACCACCATTGCTGCCAAAGTTGCTCCTACATCTGTATTATACTGCGCAGAAAAGCTATTGACTACCTGTGTTATGGTTTGAAATTTGGGTTTTGAAATAAACAGCGTTGCAAAGATGAGGTCGTTGTAAATATTTACAAATGCCAGTATGCCCGCTGTGGATATCGCCGGAAGGGACAAGGGCACAATCATCTTGCGGAAGATGCCAAAGGTCCCGCTTCCGTCTATGGTTGCCGCCTCATCAATCTCTTTGGATATCCCCCGCATATAGCCAGTAATGAGCAGGATGGACATTGGAAGATTAAACGTCACATATATTGTAATCATGGTAATTGGATTATTCTGCATCCCCAGTTTCCCGATTGTTCCTACCAGTGGTATAAAAGTTGCCTGAACAGGAACCAGAATTCCCAGTATGAAATAAATATTTAATCCCTCAATCAGTTTACCTTTAAATCTTGACAGCACAAACCCCGCCATAAGTGCAATTACCATGATCAGAATAACTGATATAATCGCATAGGTAAAGGAATTGAAAATACCTTTTAAGACCCCGGAACGAAGGATTGCTTTATCGTAATTTTTAAAACTCCATATCTCCGGAAGCTGAAAGGGTCCCATATAGATTTCGTTGGTATTTTTAAAAGATCCCAATATAACAACAATCAATGGAATAATATTCATACAAGCCCACAATATCGCCAGTATATAGAGAATTTTCTTTTTCATTTTTACTATCATTGTCTCCCCTCCTCTACTCTTTTGCGACCAAATACTTGTTTGCAATCAGACTTCCAATCAGACCCACAACCAGAATAAATGTGGCAATCGTTGCACCATAGCCAAATTTCCCATAGGAGAATGTCTGCAGATACATATTAACTGCCGGCACCTGTGTGGCTTCATTTGGTCCTCCTTTTGTCATGACAAATACCAGATCGAAAGTCTTCAGGGTACCGGTAATCATAAGAATCACATACACCTTTAAACTTTCTTTCATCATCGGCAGGGTAATATAGAAAATCTTTTTCATTCCGGTAGCCCCGTCAAGTTCTCCCGATTCATATAACTCTTCCGGAATCGCTGTCATGCCCGCAGAGAAAATAACCATATTTAAACCGATATATACCCATGCGCTGACCAGTACGACTGAATACATTGCAATATTGGGATTGCCCAGAAAATCCATGTTAAAATCGGGATTTAAAATACGGATCATATCATTAATTAAACCCCAGTTGGGATTTAAAATAAATTTCCACATAATTGCTACTGCTGTCATCGGAATAATAACCGGAAGGAAAAAAGCAAATTTAAATGCGCGCAGCCCCCGGATTTTTTTAGATATAAACATAGCCAGTAAAAAGGCAATGGGTCCCTGAATCAGGACACCCTGTACCAGATAAATGAACATGTTTCGAATACAGATCCAGAATACACGATCGCTGAACATGCGTTTATAATTACTGAATCCTACAAACTCCTTTGGTGTCTGCCAAATGCCGTTCCATTCCACAAAAGACAGATAGACGGTCTGGATAATCGGTGTAAAAAACATAAATGCAATCAATAGAAATGCCGGAAGAATCATGAGAAACGGCACATAATATTTTTTTATCCATTTCATGGAAAGTCCCCCTTTATATGCTCGGACAGGCTTATCTCCTGTCCGCGCATGATTTTAATTATGACTGTCAATTTCGTCCTGAACCTCTTTCATTGCAGCTTCCGGAGAGTTCCCTGCCACCATACCTGCCAGGGAATTTCTCAGTCTGTCCTGTAAAGAAGCAATCGTGCTGTACATGTCAATTTCCTGCATTAAACCTGTCGCTGTATTATTAATCAGATTAATACAGTCTTTTGTTAAATAATTCATCTCTTCCGGCGGTGTTGCGCTCTTAACGGCAAAGATCTGTGTGGGATCGGCTTTCCAAATCTCTGTTACCACTTCCGGTGAAGTAAGGTATTTTACCAGCTTAACCGTTGCTGCGGTAGTTGCGTCATCTTTCTTAGCTATGGACAAACCTTCATTCGGACCTCCCATGGATCCTCCTTTTAAATCCATTTTATCGTCAAATGCGGGGAACCAGATTACATCTACACCTTTTCTCTCCAAAAATTCCGGATTATTTTCCAGAATATTAGTGGGCTGCCAGGTTCCGATTGCAATCATCGGGGATTTCTCTGTAGAGAACAGAGCCTGCTCTGTAGCAGAATCCAGGGATGCAATATTTTCCCCGAAATATCCTTTGTCCTGCCAGGATTTCATTAGATTTACCAACTCCAGCATCTTGTCCCCGGTGTACTTTTCTTTTCCATTTGCCAGGTCATATATATAATCCTCGCCATATTTTCTCATAACCAGACCGGAAAGGAGATGTGCAAAACGCCAGCCTTCTCCTGACATTGGAACCGGAGTGATCCCTTCTTCCAGGAATTTATCACAAACTGCTTCAAATTCTGATATTGTCTCCGGATATTTCAGACCTCTGGTTTCAAACATATCTTTATTGCAATAGAGGACCGTAGCAAAGTCTGTAAACGGAACCCCGTATACGCCTTCTTTTGTCTGATATTCCCACATACTGAACAGATCTAAAAAGTTATCTTTCCACTCCTTGTCGTTTTCAAACTCAGGAGTCAGATCATAGAGAACATCACTTTCCACGTAAGAATAGATGGTACTGCCGCCATAATTCTGGAACAATTCGTACATATCTCCTGTAGCTGCCGCTGTTTTCATCTTTTCATAGAACTGCGTATCGTCCGCTCCTGCTACGGCGTCGTATTCAATCTCAACATTGGGATTGGCTTCCATAAAATCCTGACAGGCTTTATAAATCGCTGCTCCCAGAACCGTATCTTCCGCCCAGCGGTTCAAAAATTTGATTTTAACTGGCTCACCGTCTCCTGCAGGCTGTTCTTCCTCCGTACCTTTTGCAGAGTCCGTCCCTGCAGCTGTTGTCTCCTGAGCCTCCTTAGAATTACTGCTGGTCTTCTCCCCGGCATCTCCTGTATCCCCCGCATCTCCACCACATCCTGCAAGTGTCGCAGATAACATCGTAACCGCCAATAAAATACTTATGATTCTCTTTTTCATCCTAAATCCTCCTACTTCGGTTCTTCGTATATTTTTTTCACATTAGCGCTAACTGATAATGATATTTTAGCAATTATGTATAATCACGTCTATGAAATATATTTACATTACCGTTAATATTTTTACTTTATTGATATTTTTGCCGTCATTCTTTGTGTGTTTTTATACCTTTCTTTTTCATTTTCTTCCTTATATTCTTATGTTGAAAAGTATAAAGCTCCGCCTTACCGTTTGATAAATCCCAATGTTTTTATTGTAAATTCATGCTTCAAATCAACAGACAATAAAAAAGAAAGTGACTTTACCATCGTGAAATGCTAAACTATAATCAGCCAGTCAAATACCCCGATGCTCCCAGCGGGGTATTTGACCCTCGCGGCAGTCGCCAAGTGGACGCGCCAGCATGTCCGTTTGGCTCGTTGCTCGCCGGAATAATACAAGGAGGCTGCTTTTATGAATCATGAATTCACCCTGCTTCAAAGTGATTATACGGTCTGTTCCAAAGACTGGGGCATGACAGACGAAAATGCCTTGTTTTACCGCATGTACTATATTTACGGCGGAGAAGCATATCTCAAAAAGGGGGACCAGAAAATTCGGCTGGAACCAGGTTCTTTCTATATTCTGCCTTTAATGAAGCCCTATTCCCTATGGCATGTCCAGGAAGACCCTCTTCAGGTTCTCTGGTTCCACATTCAGATCAAGATGGATTTCTATATTGATCTGGGAATTGTAGAAATAATAGAAAATACACCCATGTATTTTGTTTTGCAAAGTCTGCGTTCCTTTATGGGAAATGCCAGATATTATTCGGAAACGGAACAGCTTTTTGATATATTCCTGACACTGCTTGGTGAAGAACTCCCCCTGCAGAAAACAGATCATCCTATTATGAAAAGCGTACTGGATTACATCGATTCTCATATATCCGACCACATTACCGTATGTGATCTGGCAGCATACGCGGGAATGGAGCGTTCCTATTTCTCCCGCAAATTCAAAGCTGCTTTTCAGATGTCTCCCAACCAGTATCTCTATGCCGCCCGTTTAAATCAGGCAGCCATTGCTCTGGCAAAGGGGGCTACTGTGTCGGAAGCCTGCCGGATCGCAGACTATGCAGATGAAAAATCATTTTCCAGAGCCTTTCGCAATTATATGGACATTCCACCTAGCATCTACCGAAAAAGTCACATGGTGCAACCTTAAAGTCACACCGCAGTGTTGTGGCTTTTTTCTGTTCATGGTACCCTTTAGAAAAGAACAACTCCGGGAGGTATGTATATGTTGGAAGAAGATAAGAATACAAAAATTAACAGGATCCGTTTTATCGACTCGGATAAAGATATTCTGCGCACCCTGGGGTATCGAATCGCAGAAATATCCGCCGATGACAGAAATGCAGTGAATGCAAAGAACTGGACTTTATTAAATGACAGAAAATCCGTAAAACCAATGGTCTGGATCAATGAAGTTCCCTGGCACGAATTGAATGTAAATGAAGAATTAACGTTGAGATGCCGGCAGCCCTGGGCAAGAAAATTAGAAGATGAAATGAGAAAAACAATCTATCAGTGGAATCATTTCCCCGGCGATATGGTTGTGAATCCTTATATGGAATCTCCTCTCGCTATTGCATCCACCGGTTTTGGCATTGAAGAAGATGTGACCTGTGTATCAACCGATCAGGATAACGATATTGTCTCCAGGCATTTTAAAATCCAGATTTCCGAACCGGAAGATATAGATAAAATTAAAATGCCGGTTGTAACCCATGATGTAAAGGTAACCGAAGAAACATTTGCCGCCATGAATGAAATATTTGCCGGAATTATACCCGTAAAAAAAGTGGGGAGAAAGCACATCTGGTATACTCCCTGGGATTATCTGGTACGTTGGTGGGGCATTCAGGAAGCAATTATGGACCTGATTCTGCGCCCGGATATGGTGCATGACATTTACGAACGTATGGTACAGGCATGGATGCGGGAAATGGACCAGCTGGAAGCCATGAACCTGCTGTCACTGGATAATAACAATACCAGAATAGGCTCCGGTGGATATGGCTATACGACAGAGCTTCCGGGAACTGATTTTGATTCTTCTCATGTTATGGCGAAAAATATGTGGGGGTGTTCCAACGCACAGATTTTCTCTACTGTCTCTCCTGAGATGCACTGGGAATTTGCCGTGGAACACGATTTGAAATGGCTGGAACGCTTTGGCTTAACTTACTATGGATGTTGTGAACCCCTGGATATTAAAATGGATGTACTGCACCGCATCCCCAACCTCAGAAAGGTCTCCGCATCTCCCTGGAATAACAGTAAGAAAATAATTGACGCAATTGGTTCTGATTACGTAATCAGCAGAAAGCCGAATCCGGTTATTGCAGCAGGAAATGCCTTTGATCCCATCCAGGCAGAAAAAGACCTGAGGGAATTTATGGACCTTACAGATCGAAGCTGCCATGTGGAACTTATTTTCAAAGATGTGTCCACAGTGAGATATGATCCAAAGAGACTCTGGGAATGGGAAAAAATTGCAATGCGCGTTGCAGAGGAATATTCCAGGTAAACGAAAATAGCAGGGACATGTAATTTTCCGCAATTACAAATCCCTGCTGTGACATTTTTTATTGATACATCTGAAGCTGTATATCATCCGGCTCCGTCATCCATAGTATGGTCTCCCATACCTCCTGTCCGTCATTTTTCTGTCGTGGTCCCGGCGTACTTCTTCCATTTAATATGTATGATTTTAACTGATCCCGCAGTTCCTTTGCCAGTTTCGGATACCGCTCTATTACATTTATCTGCTCCCCGATATCCTTTGATAAATCATACAGCTGGAACCTGGGAAGGCTTTGATCCTCTTCTCCCGGTTTGGGAGCTGACCAGCCGCCCGAGCCCGGACACATTTCCAGCTTCATCATCCCTTTTCGAATGGAAAGGGAACCATCAATACTCTGATGTACCACATCTCTGCGGACCTCCGGTCCTTTGGGGTCCTTCCAAAGCGTCAGATTGCTGACACTGTCTTCCCCTGCATTTTCCGGCAATGGATAGTCAAAATACTCAGCCAGCGTCGCCATCAGGTCACTAAGGCATACAACCCTGTCACATACGCCGCCTTTCTCTGCCATCTCAGGCCAGTGCATCATCAGCGGTACTCTATGTCCGCCTTCATAGATATCTGCCTTTGTTCCCCGGAATACATAGCTGGGATTGTGTCCAGCTGCTTTTAGCTCTTCGTAATCCGCCATTGGGGAGCATCCGTTATCCGAGGTATACAGGATAATTGTATCTTCTAAAAGCCCCAGTTCTTCCAGCTTTTTCGTAATTCTTCCGGTTACGTCATCACAGTGCAATACAAAATCTCCATAGGCATTCGTTCCTGATTTTCCCTGGAATCTTTCTGCCGGCAGAATCGGTGTGTGGGGGGCAGGCATGGGAAAATATATAAAGAACGGATTTTCTTTGTACTCCTCAATCTTCCCCAATACCCGGTCTGTAAGTTCGTCCAGAACATGTTCATGTACAAATCCCGGTGCTGCGGGGCCTTTTCTCCAAAATTGCTTGCCTGTATTCTGTGTCTCATGATCCGGTTTAGCCGTAAAATGATCATTCTCAATGTAGACATAAGGAGGCATATCCAGAGACCCGCTGATCCCAAAATAATAATCAAAACCATGATCTACCGGAGATCCCTTTATCGCTCCGGCGTAGTCCACTCCGTCACTTGCCTCAAATTCTTCGGCTTCTCTAAAATGATCAAATTTGGCAAACTCCATTCCCAGATGCCATTTTCCGATCATTGCCGTTTTGTACCCCTGCTCTTTTAAAAGATTTGCCACCGTCATACGTCCCGGTTCCAGAAGCGGTGCGGAATATCCACCCACTCC
>NZ_JAWYAJ010000101.1:7715-11787 GCF_034124845.1 Robinsoniella sp. | reverse complement strand
CGGTCATATGAGGAAATAAATTAAAATTTTGAAATACAAGACCATAATTCTTCTGGATCTCTTTCAGCTTTTCCTTCTTTGCATAGACAGTCGTTCCGTCGCTTCCGTTCCACGCCGCCTTTTCTCCCAGGTAAAACAGTTCTCCTTTATCCATCTGTTCCAGCATTGTGGCACATCGAAGGAGTGTGGACTTTCCGGAACCGGAAGGCCCGATGACAGAAAGAATCTCCCCTTCTTTTACAGACAGAGAAACTCCGCTTAAAACGCTACTTTTTTCCGTTCCGTTTCCGTATGATTTTACAATATTTTCACCTGATATTATATTTTTAGTTTCTTTCATATGCTACTCCTTTATATTGTCGGATATCTTAATTTGTCCTGCTCCTTTTGTCCCGATAATGGTTGCAATCAGTACGGTGCATACCATCATGAGCGGACATAAAAGGTAGGCTGAAAACGGATTGACCACAAACTGAAAAGATGACGCCCCAAAGGAGGAAATGACCATGCCGGCAATCAGCTCGCCAAGGGTATTTGCCAATACAGCACCCAGCACTATACCAATCACCAGAACAAATACCGCCCGTGAGATATACTGTATGATAAGATCGGAATTTTTAAAACCTATTGCTTTCATTACGGCAATTGCATATCTGTCTTTTGCTACCAGCATCTTCATGAACAGTAATGTAATCAAAGCAGTAATCAGCAAAGATGACGCCGTTGCCGCAAAGGATGCTTTTCCTACGGAACTGATTAGACTCCCAAGCGTCTGGTTCACATACTCATTAATCTCTGATACTTTTGCATATGGAAATTTATGTGCATATTCGCCGCCTTTTTCTGCAGCTCCGGAATCATCGGATAGCGTTGCGGAAAACATGCTCCACATTATATCCGGTGACTGGTCCGGAAAAGAGGCTTTTGCGGTCTTACCTCCATTCGTTATGTCCGAATACAGACCACAGACAGTTAACTCTTTTTCTTTTCCTTCTGTCTTTATCGTAACCACGTCCCCAACTGTTTTGCCAAGCTCTTCACTGTTTAAAACTGACAGTGCGATTTCATGATCACCAGCGGGTGCCCTGCCTTTGGAATACCGGACCGGAAATACCGTATGATCCCCCAGTTCTATCTTTATTCGCTCTTCCAGTCCGTTTTCCAGCTTCACCTGAAAGGTTTTCGTTGTGAGAACTACATATTTTTCTATATCCGGATCAGTTTGCAATGTTTCCAGAATATCTGCTGTCTTTTCCGGGATACGATCCGTCTGCTGTAAATCAATACGTAAATCAGATTTCCCGATTCCCATATAAGTAAAGAAATTCTCTCCTGAAATGGTGGTATACAGGTTCTGGGGAACTATTACGATAAATGCCGCAAGAACCAGCACCACCAGCATTGTGCCATAAATTCCTTTTCTTGCCACAACATCCTTCACACCCAGGAACAGATTTGTATCCAATATGCGGTTTTTACTGAGACAAAAATATTTCGTGCGGGAGCCTTTATCCCCGGAAGTTCCAAAACGGATTGCCTGGGCAGGAAATATTTTACGGAAACGTCTCAACACGCCGTTTACATAGACTGTGATGGCTAAAAATACAGCCAGGATTCCAATGATTCCAAAAAACAGGGCTGCAAATTTATTTTCACTTTCTCCCATATACAGACGGATATTTTCAAGCAGCGCCCCTCTGCATAAAAAAGACAGGGCAAAGCCAATTATGGATCCGGTCAATGCAATTATGATATATTTTATAAGATAGATCTTTTTGATTTCAGAAACACGAAGTCCAATAGCTTTCATAACGCCTATCTCCCGATAATCATCTTCCATTTTTGCAAGTAATGTAAAACGTATACACATAAATGCAATTGCCACTGCCAGAACACTTACCAGAAGTATAATACCGATCATCATACCATCAGAAATGGCATTAATCATTTTAAATAAGGGGTAGGTAATCATGGGCCCGTTGGCTTCCATACCGGCATTAGAATATGCCGTTTCAAATGCTGACAGCTGGGACACATCTTTCAACCGAAACTCGATCAGGTACTCACTGGTTCCTGTACCTTTTAATTCCTCATAATCTCTCTCACTTACCAGGAAACGTTTGGAAGACGAAAGGGTGGAATTCATCTGTGAATCCCGAAGAAACCCGGCAACCGTGAATTCCTTGCCGTTAATCACCGCCCTGTCACCAGCTTTTGCCGTTTGATCCTTCCCATAGCAAATAGGAACATAGATCTCTCCATCAGAAGCTTGAATCACTTTACCGTCCAGGTCCAGAAGAAAATCAAATTTTTTACTCTGGACACTTATCCCATTATCCTGTACATTATCCGAAAGGGAATTTTCACCAAATACCATCCGGGACCCCTCTATGCCAAGGAACTCCAGAACTTGATAATCTGCTACGTTTTCATTCTGGGCAGCGAACTCTGAAAGGCGCTCTCTGTTCATTTCACCTGCATGCATCTGCATAAAATGAGGAGTTTCTGCCTGGGTCATCAGTGTATCAATGGCACCGTACAGATTTACTCCCAGCATTGCTGCCAGGGAAACCAGCATTGCTGCCGCGGCAACAAATATTACCGTCATCAGAGTGATTGCCTTACTTTTTAATATATCATTTCGGATAATTCTCTCATTCATACGATGTCCTGCTTTCCGTTTTGTCCAAGGATGGTTTCCCTGTGCTTTCCTTTTCTATACCAAACATCTTCATTACATATATAAGGCTTCCTTCTTTTGCCCCCAGCAGCCTTTCCAGATTAAAGACCAGCGCTTTTACACGTAAAATGCGTTCTTCTCCGGACATTTCAACCATATCACCATCAAATACCATATTGGTGTATGCAAGAATCATTTCCATACATTCATAGGGATAGGGAGTGTGGAACATCCCCTGCTCTATTCCCTGGCTGATAATTCCGGTCAGTATCCCCGGCACCCCATTCAGTACGACTTTCTGTATTTTCTGGTGCATCAGGGCATTCTGCGGTTTGTGGATATGATCTATAATTTCTTTGCCGCTCCCGCTGCCTATATTCAATGCCAGTACAACACGGACCATGCGCTCCTGTACCGGAATGGTTCTGTCATCTGCAATCTCCCTGGCTCTGCTTAAGAGCCGTACATTGTACCGGTCAATCAATGCGTTCATAATATCCTCTTTGGACTTAAAATGGTAGTACAGTGTTCCCCTTGCTATATTAACTTTGTTAAGGATATCATTCGTACTTGTTCCGTCAAATCCCTTTTCACCAAATAGCTCGTCTGCTGCATCTAAAATCTCATTTCTGCGTTCTTCTGCTTCTTTCACAACCCTCATTGATCTACCTCCAATTTATCTATTCACTTATAGACCGACTGTCTGTCGGTATTATAGTAACATACATTGATGGGAATCGTCAAGCAGAAAGATTTATCCGTTACTTGAAATGTGTTGAATCTGGATACTGAGATAAAGAAAAACGTAACATCAAAGCAAAACAAAATTTGCGCAAATTTTATTGACAAGCCTTGCTCACCTATTTTATAATAAAATAAACAGGAATCATGATGCTTATATAAAATTTTAAGAATTGGAGCTACCACTATGGCAACAATAACAGACATCGCTAAAATGGCAGGTGTATCTACCTCTACTGTTTCCCACGTAGTAAATAAGACCCGTTTTGTCAGTCCGGAACTTGTGGAACGGGTGGAAAAAGCAATCCAGGAGCTGGATCATCCGCCTAATTTCGTTATTAAAAAGAACAAATCACTTACGCAGTCTAAAGCGGATACCAAGTACATCCTCTTCCTGAAATCCAATAGGAAGAGTAATTTTCAACAGCAGATAGAGAAGCAGGCAGAAACGCTTCTAAAAAACACGCCGTATACACTGTTATCCTTCGAGTACGCATACGATCCGAACAGACTGGATATTATCAACCGTTACTTAACTAATGCGCCGGAAGCAGCCGGAGCCATTGTCTTTCCGGACGAAGAAGATACCATTCTGGAATCATTTTTAAACCTTGTAAATTTTCCGGTTGTAATTCTGGGCAGAGAACTGGA
>NZ_JAWYAJ010000101.1:0-7705 GCF_034124845.1 Robinsoniella sp. | reverse complement strand
TTACAAAGCAGACACTATTTTGTCCGACAGCTGTGACGGAGGATATAAGGCAACACGCCATTTGATTAAAAACGGGCACGAACAAATCGCTTATCTGGGCTCCTCCCAGGACCGTTCTCCCAAAAGGCTGATGGGTTTTACACAGGCGCTGCAGGAATACGGGATCGAAGCCAATCCTAAATATATCGTAACGAATCTGCACAGCTCTCAGGATATTTATAATGTCTTGAACCAGCTTTTTACCGGATATGACGCTCCCACTGCCATATTGGCTGCAAACTATTCTATTTTACTTCCGCTGCTGCATTATATGGATTCCCATAATATCAGCTGCCCCAATGATGTTTCGCTGGTGGTATTCAATGAGTTTGACTGGGCAGCACTGCATAATCCGCCACTTACAACGGTAGAGCAGAATACGGCTGAAATAGCAAACCAGGCAGTAAGTGCGCTTATCCGGCGCATTAATTCTCCTACCCTGCTGCCCAGCCAAAAGGTAGTCCTGCCTTCCAAATTAAACGTAAGGGATTCCACCTGCGGCATTGGCCGGGGACCTTTTGGAGAAAAGGCTGAAACCATTGATTCCCTGACGCTGACCCCTTCGGAAGAACAAACTCTGCGGGAAAATAATTATACCGCCGCTATTTCTTTCCACTATGCCGGCAAAGCATGGATGGAACTGCACCAGAAAGGGATTCGTGATATCTTTGACAATCTGGGCATTTCGATTATAGCGATTACCGATGCCCACTTTAATCCGGAGTTGCAATGCAGGCAGCTGGAAAGCCTTAAGCTTTTGGAACCCGACATTTTGATTGCCATACCAACAGATAATGAAAAAACTGCTCATGCTTTTCAAAATATTGCCAGGAGCCCTTCCCGGATGATATTAATTACCAATGTTCCCGATGGACTGACACCAGATGATTACGTCTGCTGTGTCTCCGTCAACGAACACTCCCACGGCAGTAATATGGGACACGGGCTGGGTGAATATATGCAGAAACACGGTCTCACAAAACTGGCTTTTATTAAACATGGCGCTAACTTTTATGCTACCAACCAGAGAGACCGGGCTGCCGAGCAAGTGATTACAGAAGAATATCCCGATCTTCAGGTCTGCGGCACTATCGCATTCCGTTCCGAAGAAGACGTATTCAAGCAAACTCTGGATCTGGTAAAACGGCATCCTGAGATCGAAGCACTGTATATTTCATGGGAAGGTCCTGCAATGGAAGCAATGGCTGCCTTAACCCAGATGGAGCGCACAGATATTGCCATCGTAACCGGTGATCTGGATTATTCCATTGCTCAGAATCTGGCAAAAGGAGGTATGATCAAAATGATCAGCGCCCAGTGTTCCTATGAACAGGGGCAGGCAATTGCCATGGCTGCCGCCAATGCCCTGCTTCATAAAAAGACACCTTCTTTTATCGGTATTGAGCCGATTGTGGTCACACCGGAAAACCTTTTAAAATCCTGGAAGAAAGTATTTAAAGAGGAGCCTTCTTCTGCCTTAAAGCTTGCATTGAAGGAAAATCCTAATTATATTTTTTCCAAAGAATAGCGGGAAGTCATACCTGATTTATCTTTTATATCAGGAGCAAAATAAAAATCAGGATAGGTTATGCAATTGTATTTGCATAACCTATCCTGATTTTTCTAACCTACTTCTGCACCTTTACCCACTGCCTGCTGCCCGCAGATTTTGCAACCGCGTCGCAAACTTTCTCAACTCCATAACCCACAGAAAATCTGGTGGAAGGCTGCTCTTTGTTCACAATTGCACTGACAAAATCAAACATTTCAATTGCTTTCAACTCTCCATAACCAATATTCATGCCAGGGATATTCCAGGTTGCATCTCCATAAAAATGAGCCGGCCCCGTATAAATCGTTTTAAATCCACGCCTGTCATCAGGATCATTAGCCCAGCAAACCTGCAGTTCATTCAGCCTTTCATAGTTAAAGCATACGCTGCCAAGTGTTCCGTGAAGTTCCACCGTTATAAAATTATTTCTTCCCCATGCATTTCTGGTAGCTTCAATGCTTCCCACTGCGCCGCTCTTAAAACGAACCAGGAAAGAAGCTTCATCGTCTACATCCACCGGCTCTTTCCTAGCATTGGAATCCATTTTAACTGTCCCAAGAAGGTCTGTACCCCCCTCCTGTACCGGTCTTTCTGTGATATACGTCTGCATCATTGATACTACTTCATCCATATCACCTGCCAGATACTGAGCGATATCGATCACATGGGATGCAATGTCTCCCAAGGTACCTGCTCCGGCTATTTTTTTCTGGAATCTCCAGGACAATGGTGAAGAAGGATCTGCACACCAGCTTTGCAGATAGGTGCATCTTACATTCAATATTCTGCCAAGGGAACCTTCGTCGATGAATTTTTTCGCCAGAACCAGCGCCGGCACTCTGCGGTATTGATATGCATTCATGCTGATAATTCCCTGTTTCGCCGCTTCCTCTGCTGCTTCCGCCATTTTTTCTGCGTCTTCCAAAGTAGATGCAATGGGTTTTTCACAGATCACATGTTTCCCTGCTTTCAGAGCTGCAATCGCAATTTCAGCATGTGCGTTGTTTGGCGTACAGATACTTACTACATCAATTTCAGGATCCTGTATAATCTCCCGGTAATCGGAACAGCATTTTTCAAAACCAAATCTTTCTTTTGCATCTGCTGCAATCTCCGGCACAATATCACATATTGTTTTCATCACAGGCATTGCCGGTGCCGGCCAAAACAACTTTGGCATATTGGAATACCCTACTACATGTGCTTTACCCATAAATCCTGCACCGATTAAACCTACATTTAATTTTTTCATTGTCCTATACCTCTCTTATTATGTTTTCTTTGTTCCATATGTTATCATATTTTTACGTTCAAATATTTTCAGTTCTTTTTTTTCTGAGCCAGGTTGCTCAGAGCAACCGCAATCACGATAATTGCGCCTTTTACAATAGTCTGCTGGGCGGTGCTAAGCCCGGCCAGAATCAATGCGTTGTTAATTAGTCCCATGAGTATTGATCCAAACAAGGCACCGATTACAGATCCCGTTCCACCGGACATAGAGGTACCGCCCAGTACAACAGCCGCGATCACAGACATCTCGTCTCCGTCTCCATAAGAATAACGTCCTGCCTGAAGACGCGCTGCATACATGATGCCCGCAAATGCTGCAAATGCGCCGGACATAATAAATGCGGTGATCTTGACTTTTACGGTATTTATTCCACTATACCCTGCCGAAACTTCATTCCCGCCTGTGGCAAGTGTATGGCGCCCAAATGCTGTTTTATTAAATATCAGTATGCCGATTATGTAAAATAACACCGTCCATAGAATCAAAACCGGAATGCCTGCTATATTTCCCACTCCGAAGATAAAATTAAACCCTGCATTTTCAATGGGAACTGCTGCCGTTTCCGTTATCCACATGGCACTTCCCCGAACCACCTGCATCATACCCATCGTAGCCAAAAATGCCGGCAGACGAAGCTTTGTAATCAAAACACCGTTTACAAGGCCTACCAGACAACCAAATCCAAGTCCGGCTGCCAAAGCGAGCAGAATAGAGTTGGTACTCTTCAGGATCAGTGACACGATCATCGCAGTCATTGCCGCTACCGCACCAACCGTCAAATCAATCTGTCCGGCAGCCATAACAAAGGTACAGGCTACTGCCATAACAGATATCATTGCCGTCTGCCTTAAGACATTCATCAGGTTATTCGCACCTAAAAACCCCTTATTTCCCAGCGTAATGCCAAAAACAATAAATACGGCAACAAAGATAATGTAAACCATATACTTATCCCATTGCAAATTTAAAAGTCTATTCCCCTTTTTGGATTGCATACTGTAACTCCTCCTCTGCTTTTATCTCTTTACGTTCTATTTCTCCTGTAATTCTTCCATCATACAGGATTATAATACGGTCGCAGACCGCCATCAGCTCTGTCAATTCCGAGGACACGAAAATTACTCCCTTTCCCGCATCAGCAAAATTGCGGATCAGTTCAATAATTTCCGTCTTTGCTCCAATATCCACACCGGCTGTTGGCTCATCCAGCATCATGATCTGAGGATTCATATTCAGCCATTTGGCAATTACCACTTTTTGCTGATTTCCACCGGACAGCAGATTAATTCTCTTCTGTATGCCATCCGTGATAATATTCAGCTGCTCAACGTTCTTTTCCACCATTTCATTTGCTGCTGTTTCATCAACCAGAATCTTCTTCTTTCTCAGTTTGGTTACAATGGGCAAAATAGCATTTTCCTTAACAGAATGAATCAGCACCAGCCCCTGTTTCCGCCTGTCCTCCGGAATCAATGCGAAACCTGCTTTAACAGCATCCCTGGTATTTTTGACTTCAATTACTTCTCCGTTTAGCAGGATCGTACCGCTTTCTTTCTTCCTTACGCCAAACAAAGTTTCCAGAATTTCCGTTCTTCCACTTCCCATCAGTCCGGCAAAACCCAGGATTTCACCTTTTTTAAGAGAGAAGGAAATATCCTTAAGCTTACTGTTAATATTTAAATGCTGAACCGTCAGCATATCCGCACCCTTTTTATCATATTCCCGCTCTATCCAATCGAACTTTTTATACACACCTGCTCCGCCGATCATATGGGTAATAATATCATCCAGGGTCATATTACGGATTGCATCGGTATGTACAATGACGCCATCCCTTAAAATGGTAATAGAGTCCGCAATCTGCATAATCTCATTCATCCGGTGGGAAATATACACCATGGATACCCCTTTTTCTTTCAAATCCCGTATCATTTTAAATAATTCTGCCGTCTCGGAATCCGAAAGCGCCGCTGTTGGCTCATCCAAAACCAGGATACGTGCCTGCTTGGAAACTGCTTTGGCAATCTCAATCATCTGGCTCATACCTACACTGAGTTTATTCACCGGAATATCTGGATCCGCGACTATGCCCAGCTCATCCAGTACTTCCTTAGTTTTTTGATTCATATAAGCAGTATCCCGGATACCATGTCTGGTTACTTCTTCTCCCAGAAATATATTTTCCGCCACTGTCATTGTCTGTACCAGCGACAGTTCCTGAAAAATCATGGCAATCCCGTTATTCTTTGCATCATGGGTGCTGTGAATCATAACCTGTCTGTCATCTATATAAATCTCCCCATCGTCCCTGGTGTAGACGCCTGTCATAATCTTCATCAGCGTAGATTTACCGGCACCATTTCCACCCACCAGAGCATGTACCTCTCCTTTTGCAAGGGAGAAGTCCACACCCTTTAGGACCGATACGGCTCCAAAGGACTTTTTGATTCCTTTTAGTTCTAATACATATTGACTCATATTGACCTCCATGTATATCACAGGCACCTTTCATGCGACCTGTGAAAATTAACTGAGTTACTCCTTGTATGCATCCTTCAGGAAGTCCGGTGCCGGTACATGATATACGTCTTCGTATGCCTGAAGTATATTGGAGTGATCTACTCTTTTTGCCGGAACTGCCACATAAGCAGGAACTTCTTTTCCCAGAAGTGCATATGCTGCCATATTGGCTTCTGCCACACCCTGATCATAGGGAAGCTGTGCACCAAGTCCTAATATTTTTCCTGCAGCGATCTCTTTTGCCACATTATTACCCAAATCAATGGTAGCCAGAAGGATATCATCCCTGCCTGCGGCACGTAATGCAGACAACACCCCTTCACAAGGGATATCCCAATGGGCAAAAATAGCCTGGATATCCGGATTCTGTGTCAGCATGGCATCCGCTACCACATCGCAGCTATTCTCATCCTGGAATCCCATTTTAGATACGATCTCGATATTTGGATATTTTTCTTCCATGGTTTTCTCAAATGCTTCCAGCCTCTGATTGGTCACAAAGAAATCCACATCATAATAGACTATACCTATTTTTCCCTCGCCATTTAAAGCCTCTCCGATCAAATCTGCTGCAATCACTCCATTCCCGTAGTTATCTGCAGAAACACTGCCTACATAGTTTTCGCCAGCCTTAAAACCTTTTGGCACATTATCCATAAATACCAGTTTCGTACCCGCATCGGCAACACGCTGGAATGCATCCGCAGTGGCAGTGGCATCTGTGGGAATACTAACGAGAACATCCGGGTTTTTTGCCATAATGGTTTCAATGTCAGCCACCTGCTGTTCGGCTGAGAAGTTAGCGTCTGTTGTAGCTGCAATTTCGATGCCAAGCTCTGCAAACCGGTCCGTCAACCCTTTTAGCTGGGAAGTCGACCAGTCATTTCCGCCATAGTGAAAAGAAATGGCCGCCGTATATTTGCCTTCCTTCACTTTAGCAATTTCCTCCTCTGTCAGTGTCAGTTCACTGGCTGGGGTGGCAGTTTCTCCGTTTGGACCCGTGGAAAGGATCTCTCCGGTTCCGGAGACAGCACCTCCATTCGTTTCATCTGTATCATCTGCTTTTTCTACTGCATCGTTTTTGGCCTCATCTGCGCCGGCTGTTTCCTTCTCCTCTGACTGTGCAGAAGTTCCTGCGGTTGTTTCCTTATTTCCCTCTGTTGTATTCACCATATCGGTTGTCGTGCTGCATGCCGCCAAAGAGCAAACCATAACTGCGGATAATAATACACTTAATATTTTCTTCTTCATCTTATCTTTCCACCTCGTGCTTTCTTTGATTACAGTAGTTTTCCTTTTAAATACTGGTAAGATGTCTCACATGCTTCACAGGGATCTCCGGAATACCCGTCAATCTCTACCAGCCAGTCGCCATCATACCCCTTATTCTTTAAATAGGAAATAATTTCTTCCAGGTTGATGCTTCCCTTTCCTAATGGTACAAACTCTCCGGCTGAATTCAGATCTTTTAAATGCACATATTTTATCCTGTCATAGTACTGCCTGATCATTTGAAGGGCATCGGATCCTCCGGCTGCCAGGTGGGCAATATCCGGGCAGAAAGAAATGTCCGTTAAGGAAAATAATTTATGGATCTGATCCGGTTTCTCCGCCAGTGATCCCAAATGGGGATGATAGCTGGGTATTAAACCATATTCCGAAATAATTGCAGCAGCCTGATCAATCCCTTTTGCCAATCTGGGATAATCCTCTTCCCGGATACCGGAACCGTGTACCGATCCGCCTCCCAATACAATATGCTTAGCTCCCAGCTGCCGGGCAATGGAAGTAACTTCTTTTATTTTATACAGTTCATCTTCCAAAGCATCCTCATAAATAAAATGGCATCCTGCATAAACCCCTAAAACAGATACACCGTATTTACTGCAGATATCCAAAAATTTTCCCGGATTATCTTTGTAAGCTCGTATATTGCCCTCAAATATTTCTATGTATTGGTATCCCCTGGCTGCAATTTTAGAAATTGCGTCTTCATCATCACACATCGTTACGTAACCTACATCCTTCATGCTGGTAACGCCGCCTCCATCACCTGTCAATGGACCAAATGCATTTGTCATGTATCCTAGTTTCATAATAATCCTCTCCTTTTTCGCTGAATTTTTATTAGTTTTCATTTATTTGCGCAAATTTGTTTTGTGATTTTATCTTAACTTATCTTTTGTGCATTGTCAATATTATTTCTTGATTTTTTCCTCCTAAATCATCACTTTGTATATTTTCCTCAAATTTGTCGTCAAAAACAGGGGCTTTCCTTAACCATTTTTGTGTATTTTTATTAT
>NZ_JAWYAJ010000100.1:0-5312 GCF_034124845.1 Robinsoniella sp. | reverse complement strand
TGCTGATCCAGTCCGATGGCATCCAGTCCAAGTCCCGTAGCCACTTTGCCAATTTTACTTCCAATTTCATAAAATTCTGCTGTAACCAGCTGCTCCTGATACCTTCCTGCCCGGATCAGCAGCTCTTCCTTATCCTCTTCTGCCCCTTCCTGATACAGCCTCTCCATTTTTTCTTCCATGGCATAGAGCTCTGCAAACGCCGTCTGAAGATACTCCACTATAGTCATATCCTGCCTGATCACCGCATACTGGTCAAGGTGGCCAATCTGAATCCCAGACTGCCACTTTACTTCTCCCTGGTCAGGCACAATCTCACCCAGCAAAATACTGATCAGGGTACTTTTTCCGGCCCCATTCTGTCCCACAACTCCAATGTGTTCCCCTTTAAATAAGTGAAACTCCGCATTCTGATACAATGCTTTTTCTGCAAAACTGTGTGTTAATTCTGTAACGTCTAATAAACTCATATCCATTCCTCTTTTCTAAATTAATAAATGCAAAAAACTTGATACCCGCACCAAAGCCAATTACCCTTGTGCTCTTTTCTAATTAATAAATACAAAAAAACAGAGAGACTGCACCTGTAAGGTACGGACCCTCTGTTTTGTCAACAAACTTTTTTTCTGCAAAACAAAAGGCCAAGGACAAAGCAAAATGTCCCTGGCCAAATCTATCATTTCTGTCTTCTGCCGGCAAATAAGTACGCAAACTAAGCATAGCCAAAAGCTACACCTTGCTAAACTTTATCCACCGATGAAGAACCGGGTTTAAACCCTCTGATTAACCTCTGCACAATGCTTCACCGTTTTCATTTCCAGTTGTACAGAGTTAAGCTTCTCGACTAGCTTTATGATTTTATTACTTATCATAATCATAATGAATTCCTTTCACAGACCATACCTCTTTGGAAGGATGGCATCTGTTTGTTCTATTGTATATATACCATATGAATTTGGGAGTGTCAATGAGTATTTAAAATTTGGTTAAAATTTTTCCGATAATATAAAAAAATATCTTGACGAATCCTGTCAGATCAGGTTATAATACCAAAGGTTGTTAAGTAATATATTCTTAAGCAATATGTTCTTAATAATATGCGGATATGGCGGAATTGGCAGACGCGCCAGATTTAGGTTCTGGTGGGAGACCGTGCAGGTTCAAGTCCTGTTATCCGCAGGATATGGAAAATGTGAGAATACCGTTGATTCCTTGTAGTTGGAGGGGTTGGCGGTGTTTTTGTTTTACTTGGAGGGTTGGGAATTAGCTAAAGTAATACGAAACGATCCCACCTGCCGGAATATTTGATAAAAAATCAGAAGCATTTATAGTTAAAACACGAGCAGCAATTGATTGATTTCACAAAAAACAATATAAGAAAAAATTTGACAAAACCCACCATCCATAATATACTAAAAGTGTATTATCAACTATGATAATATATTTGACTCATAGCCCAGATCCCACGTCTGGGCTATACCCGGTTGGTAAAAATCACTTTACCAAAAATTGTTAAAAAATTTTGTAAATTTGAATTGCATTATTTGCCAAAATGTGCTAAAGTACTATTGTATTAGCGAACAGCTAATATATTTCATAACTCACACTTCGCAGCCCCCACACGCTGCGAAGTACTCCCTAATAGCCGACACTGATTGTTAGGGCTGTTTTTTTATGCTTTTTTATAGAAAAATCACATATTGACATCCGACAAATGACTATATACAACTGGAAATGGAAATTCTTATCATTCTATGTTAAAATACCATATACTTTTATTCAGTGACTTGTCACAGCGCCACACTACATAAGGAGCTATTATCATGTCGGCAAAATTTAAAATTATCCTATCCATGGCTGTTTTTGGAACGCTGGGTATTTTTATTAAAAATATCCCTCTGTCTTCCGGAGAAATAGCCCTTTTCCGTGCTGTCATCGCAGCTTTTTCTATTTCACTGTATAAATTTGTAAAAAAAGAAAAGATCCCCTTTGCAGAAATTAGGAAGGATCTTCTGCTGCTGTTTTTCTCCGGAGCTGCAATGGGATTTAACTGGATCTTTTTGTTCCAGTCCTATCGCTATACAACGGTGTCTATTGCTACCCTGAGTTATTATTTTGCTCCGGTAATTGTTATGGCGGTATGCCCCATATTATTTCGTGAAAAACTAAGTCTCAGGCAAATTATATGTTTTGTAATGTCAACGCTTGGTCTGGTGTTTGTTATTGACCCGGGGAAGCTTTTACCGGGCAGCAATCATTTTATAGGAATCTGCTTTGGGCTTAGCGCCGCAGTGCTCTATGCCACTGTGATTATATTAAATAAACTGATTAAAAATGTAACCGGGATTGACCGCACTCTGATTCAGTTTTTTGCAGCAATTATCATTCTTTTTCCTTATGTCTGCCTTACAGACGGGATTCATTTGTCTGCAGCCGGAACCTTTGGAACCGTGAATTTGATGATTGTCGGCGTCGTACATACCGGAATTACATACTGCCTCTATTTTTCTTCTTTAAAAGATTTAAAAGGACAGGAAGCAGCAATTTTAAGCTATACTGATCCACTGGCAGCGATTATTGTATCCGTATCTTTTCTGGGTGAAACCATCAGTTTGACGCAGATATTGGGAGGCATACTTATTTTAGGTTTTACTTTACTGAATGAAACCAAAGCCCGTGTTTCGTAAATACCCGTTTTCCTTCAATGCTTCAATGCTGATTCGATTCGTTTCAATGCTTGCCCCAACTGACTTCTGGGAATTCCTGCATTGAGTCGAAAATAACCCTTGCCTGAACCAATGCTCCCCGGCCGATTGGATGAAAATGCGCTGGAAAACGGCAGCCGTTTCTATGCGCAGTATGCCCTTGATTGGCTGGAACATGTTTGAATCCGTCCAAATAAAAAAAGAAAAAAATGCAACCCCTGGCTTCCTATAACAAAGCCAGGGGCTGTAGACTTTTAATAACAGATTTCTATTACATTCTCAAGACCTTTTAAGTCCCTCTCAATCTTCTCTTTTAATTGAATGGCATCTTCAAAGGACACACCCTGTTCCTCACACCTTGCCATCAACATTCCATTTGAGATATTTAAATAGACCACAAAATCGCTTTCCATAACCACGGTTCCGAAAATGGGAAATCCCGCCTGGGTCTTAATCTTGCTTTTAACCAGTCTGTCCATTGCCTCCCCTGTTTCCGGTGTCCAGGGTGCCTGCATAACCTGCTCCATCTCTTCCTCTGACAATAAATAGCATATCGCTTCCGCCATGTTAACACAACTTCCAATATAACTGGCAAAGGAAGTTTTCCCGCAGCCGCTTGTCCCAACCACACAGATTCTTTTGTCCTCAAACCTTTGCAGGATACTGTTTAAAACGTCCGCTGCTTTATCACTTCCTACTTTTATTTTAACGAAATCACTGCTTTTTATGCCAACCGGATCATCCTCACCTGGAATGGCTATATATGCTCCATTCTTTCCTGCACAGTCTCTTAAAATCTCTTCTGTCGTCATATTTCCTCCATTTATTGACCCGTTGTCAGGTACTTTTTCCCGGTTTCAAAACAGCTGAAAAGCAATAATCCTCCCGATAACCAGGCTCTTCTATCATTTTCAGTACAATCTCGGCGGCTTTTCTGCCAAACACTTCCTTGGGATGAATTATCGTTGTGATCTGATTGCCCATGCCGGCATATTCCGTATCATCAAATCCAGTCACCGCCATATCCTCCGGAACCCGGATTCCTCTGTCCTCTAAAAACCGCATCAGATAAAAAGCAACCCGGTCATTATGGCATACCACTGCGGTACAATCCTTTATTTTTTCCCAGAGCCGGTGTCCCTGTTCCCCTGCAAATATTTCATTTTCCGTCTCACTGGTATACCAGATTACCCGCTCATTATTCACCGTCAGTTTCAAATTCAGCAATGCGCGCATATAACCTTCATATCGTCTCATACCAGTCTGCTCATCCATCTTACAGATTGCTCCGATATTCCGGTGCCCCTTATCAACCAGATGTTTTACCAGCAGTTCTCCTCCCCATCTGTCATCAACGGTGACGGCAGAAGCCGGATAGGGCGTATGCAGCGGCTGGGTAAACACTACCGGCAGCTGAGAAGTCAGTTTTTCATACAATCCGTCATTAATCACGGGCAGTGCAGACTTTACCGGCTCCATAATAACTCCCTGCACTCCCCCATCCAGAATGGTGTGCAGAAACTGTTCTTCCAACAGGATCTGCTGGGAGGATAAAAAAAGCTGCATTCCATAGCCCCTCTGATGTAACCCATCGTGAATTCCCTGTATCAGAAAAGGAAAAAGATAATCCCCGGTGCTGTTTACAAGCACGCCTATGCATCTGTGCTCCTTCCCTTCACTTCGTAAAGGAGGTCCCTGGATCTTCCTGGTTACATAGGTACCGCTGCCCTGTACTTTATACAACAATCCTTGATTTTCCAGTACCTTGATCGCCTGCCGGGCAGTCTGGCGGCTAACCGAGAACTTTACACATAATTCTTCCTCTCCCGGTATTTTCACCCCACCCGGATAATTTCCGGAATATATTTCATTCTTAAGCCAGTCTGCAACCTGGGAATATTTAAAATTTGCCATGAAAGCTCTCCTTGTAACATTTGTATTCCTATTATACAAGAGCCTGTTTAAAATTTCAATTCTTCATTCTGCTAGTCGGACTTTTCTAGTACTATAGTGAATGCTTAATTACTTACTGGTAAATAGCGGGAATGAATTTTCAAACACGCTCTTGTACCAAATCCGAATAATTCAATTTAGAAAGAATATAATAAATAAAAATATAAGATTTACGGAGAAAGGGGATTTATGCTAAATATCGGGTCACACCTGTCCTCTGCAAAAGGATTTTTACACCTTGGTAAAGATGCCTTAAAAATAGATGCCAACACATTTCAGTTCTTCCTGCGAAATCCCAGGGGCACACGGGCGAAAGCCATGAATCAGGAGGATGTGGATGGCCTGCGGAATTTTCTGGCGGAACATCACTTTGCTCCAATTGTTGCCCATGCTCCCTATACCTTAAATCCCTGTTCCTCGAATGCACATGTCCGGGACTTGGCTCAGGAGATGTTCCATGATGACCTGTTGCTTATGAAACAGCTTCCCGGCAATTACTATAACTTTCATCCCGGAAGCCATCTGGGTCAGGATATGGATACAGCGGTTTCCTTCATTTCTTCCATGTTAAACTGGGAGTTACAGCCGGGCCAGCCCACCATGGTCCTTTTGGAAACCATGTCCTGGAAATGAACGGAAGTAGGCAGAACGTTTCAG
>NZ_JAWYAJ010000099.1:0-1508 GCF_034124845.1 Robinsoniella sp. | reverse complement strand
TAAACCTCTCTGTGCGGCATACTAGAGTATAATAGCATACTGAAGATTTTACGTCAACTATTTTTTCAAAATTATTCCTTATTTTTCGCGCAATTTCCAGTTCTTATCTTTCCGGCACAATTTCTATCCAGTATCCGTCCGGATCTGCTATAAAATAGATTCCCATCGCTTCATTTTCAAAACAGATGCATCCCATCTCTTTGTGTCTCTTATGAAATCCTTCATAATCATCCGTTACGAATGCCAGATGGAATTCATCTTCCCCAAGATTGTATGGTTCTTTACGCTCTGTCAGATAGGTGAGCTCCAAAGTAAATTCGGTAATCCCATCCCCCAGATATACAAGTTTAAAAGAACCGTCTGATGCATTTTTTTCACGCACCGGTTTTAATCCAAGTGCTTCTTCATAAAAAGCGAGGGATTTTTCCAAATCCAGGACATTAAAGTTAAAGTGGTTAAATTTAATCATAATTGTTTCCTCCTTCTATTATGAACCATTTTTTAATATTGATTCTACATTGGCTGAAAAATTTCATGGATATCCTGATATTCCATGACGCTTTCTCCCACCTGTCCTCCCTTTGGGGAAAGCAGTCCGTGATAATCGCTTCCGCCAGTCAGAAATAAATGATAATACTCCGCCGTTGCCGCTATTTCTTTTAGATCAAAGGGCGTATTAGACGGATGCAGTAATTCCACACCGGTCAGCCCTGCTTCCACCAGTTTTGGAATCAGACGGATATTCTGCTGCTGTCCCGGGTGGGCAAGCACTGCCTTTCCTCCGCCTTTCACAATAGCTTTTACAACCTCCGTTGTCTCGGGATATTCATAGCTGACCCTTAACGGTCCGTTTTCCCGGTACATCCGCTGCATCCACGAGCCGAACATAGCATCAATCTGCCCTGTTTTATATAATACATAATTAATATGCTGGCGGTAGATGCAGCAGCCGTCTGTTTCCTTTTCTGCTGCTTCCCGGCTGATGTCATACCCCATTTCACGCAGGCGTTCTATCTGCCATAAGCTCCGTTCATGCCTCATTTCAAGGACCGGTTTCATCAGTCTGGTGACAGGCTCATAATCGGCTGTATGATATGCCAGGATATGGGCATCCAGTTTCGTCTCAGAATCCCTGGTGCCGCATTCCATTCCCATAATCACCTGCATCTGATATTTTCTGCCAAGGGCTTTTAAGATATCTTCCCTGGGTGGAGCATCATGGTCTGTAAGTGCAATTACGTCCAGTCCTTCCCGGACACTTTTTTCAAAAACCATTTCTGCTGAATCACTGCCATCGGAATAACGGCTGTGTAAATGTAAATCCGCTCTGATCATAAAGTCACTTCCTTTGTATCTCAGTAATTGCTTTTACCTGTTCTGCCAGGGATTTTTTTACTTTTTTCCTGGTTACTTCCACCAGTTCTAACGCTGTCATATCCACAAGTGCAGCCTTAATGGGATCTTTTGACAGATATGTCTGGAACCCATCCATTAACTGCTTCTTGGAC
>NZ_JAWYAJ010000098.1:0-7740 GCF_034124845.1 Robinsoniella sp. | reverse complement strand
GGATATAGATGACATTTCATACCGGCTTACCAAGTCAGGAGAGGAAGGTGCAGATCAGGCTCCGGAGACAGAAAATGGGCTGCCAATCGTATTCAATGAATATTGTACCACCTGGGGATGTCCGTCCCACAAGAATATCAGCAGTATTTTGGAAGCAGTCCGGGGTAAAGGATTTACCTATTTTGTAATTGACTGCGGATGGTATAAAGAAGAAGGAGTGCCCTGGGATATCAGCATGGGAGATTATGAGGTATCGAAAGACCTGTTTCCGGAGGGGCTGGCGAAGACGGTAGAAGCAATTAGAGCAGCGGGCTTAGAGCCTGGAATCTGGTTTGAAATCGAAAATACGGGCCGTGCATCCAAGGCATATCAGATGACGGAACATTTACTGAAACGGGATGGAAAAGTGCTGACCACAGATATGAGAAGATTCTGGGATATGCAGGATCCCTGGGTAGAGGCCTATCTCACAGACCGGGTAATCGGCACTTTGAAAAAATACGGCTTTACATATATGAAGATTGATTATAATGATACGATTGGAATCGGTTGCGATGGAGCGGAATCCCTGGGAGAAGCACTGCGCCAGAAAATAGAAGCAACCATGGAATTCATGGAGAAAGTGAAGGAAGAAGTTCCCGGAATTGTGCTGGAAAACTGTGCTTCCGGAGGACACCGTCTGGAGCCGGGCTTCATGCAGGCAACCAGTATGGCATCATTCTCGGATGCGCATGAATGTGTGGAGATCCCCATTATAGCAGCCAATCTCCACCGCTGCATTTTACCGAGACAGAGCCAGATCTGGGCTGTGATCCGCAAAGAAGATTCCTTAAAAAGGATCGCTTATTCCATTGCCAATACATTTCTGGGCAGGATGTGCATTTCCGGTGATGTGACGGAATTAAATACGCAGCAATGGGGGCTGATCGATGCCGGAATCGCATTTTATAAAAAAATTGCCGGGATCATTAAGTATGGAAAATCCTTCCGCTTTGGACCGGATATCAACAGCGTGCGCAATCCGGAGGGATGGCAGGGATTGGTCCGCATGGGAGAAGAGCATGATGCCTATGTGGTTTTGCATACATTTGCAGGTAAATTGCCGGAGATGATTCAGATCCCGCTGCCGGATAGCAGTGGGTGGGAGCTTGCTGACTTATATTCGGACACACAGGTAGAAGTTACGCTGAAAGAACAGACTTTGTATTACCGGCCCGCAGAAAACTTTAAAGCGGTGGCAATACTTTTGAAAAGCAGATAGGAATAGTCCCAAATATTTCATGTTAATATTCAAAAATATACAAATAAAACCCTGACAGTTTAGTTGCAGAACAGAATCTGCAAAACTGTCAGGGCTTTTCGTTTCCCCATATTATTTTAAGAAAGTGAACCTTTTCTATATCACGTTACTGGATTGCTGCAGCGGTTCATTCTGCATTTCTCTGAATTTCACAGGCGGCATGTGGTATTCCTTTGCAAAGATCCGGCAAAAATGGCTGGCATCCGAACAGTTGATTTCCGCTGCAATTTCAGAAACTGTCATATCCGTTTCTTTTAGAAGCCAGCTCGCTTTTTCCATACGCTTATGCTGAACGATCTGAGAAAAGGACAGTCCGAAGGATTTTTTGATTAAACGGCTTAAATACGAAGAGGAATAATTAAAGTGGCGGCAGACGTCTGAAAAAGTAACCGTATTGTAATTCTTCTGTATGTATTCCAGAATGCCCAGCAGCCGCTGATCACAGGAAGGTTTTTGGGCTGTAATTACATTGCGGATATGTTCCCGCAGAAGAATAATCAGTACGGTATTCAGATAATTGCTGATCATATTCTGGTGGTAAGGCTCCTTCTCACGGAACTCATCGTAAATCCGGTAAATGTAATACCGGATCAGAACATCGCTGCCGGTTCTGAAAATAATCATCGGATGGTCAGTATTACCATACAAAATACTCTTAAAATAATTAGAAAGAATACTCTGTTCCGATAATAATTCAAAAAAGATAGAATCAAATGAATTCTGCCTTATTAAAATATTAATTCCGATAAAATCATCCGAGTAGGAACAAATCTTGTGGGGAGAATTATATTCCCATAAGCAGAAATCGCCTTCCTTCAGGTGGTAATCATGGGAATGACAGGTGTGGATGCATTCTCCTTTTGCAATGTAAAATAATTCAAAGAAAGCATGGGTATGAAGACGGGGAGGCAGGAAGCGGCAGTGTTTGATTACCACGATGCTGGATTCCATTTGAAACATCTCTTCTGTAAGTACATGTGATATTTGCTCTGTTCCGCTGGAAATCTCAGGGAAAAGCTCACGGTACTTTTCTATTCGCCGTCTCCGCTCCGATTGGGAGCAATGATCTAACCCGTGCTTCATCCGGTACATATCCCGGCACACAATTTCCATAGGGTTAAATTCCATTAATTTCTCTTCGATCGTTTGTATGATACTTAAAACAGGATTTTCCATAATTTACGACGAAACCTTTCTTTGGTGGTTGAAATGACGAATCATCATAAACTTTTAAAATCATATTTTCCTTATATGAGTATTATTGTACAGCAAAACAGAAAAAGATGGAAGAGTAAATAGCAAAAAGTCATAAAAATACAATGGAGAAGAGAGATATATACAATGATTGAAAAAAGAAAAGTGCTAAAATGTGGATAATGTTACCGGAGCAGTACCAAATGGCTGCCCCGGGAACCAAAGAAGAATCAGGAGGGCTGAAAATGAAAAAAAGAAAAAAGGTAATAGCCGCTTTACTGGCGGCATCCATGGCAGCAGGACTGTGGTCAGTGCCTGGAGTGGAAGTATTAAATGTAAAAGCAGCTTCAGGAAGTGCAATCAGCAGTGAGGAATTTAAGCAGCCGGGAATGGATTACAGACCGGGCGTGCGCTGGTGGTGGCCGGGAGGTGCCGTGGATGAAACGGAACTCCAGACAGAGATCGACTATCTGGCTGTCAATGGATTTGGTTATGTGGAGATAAATCCTTTTGGTAAAATTGAGGCGGTAAACAATGATGAAGACCAGATCAAGTCCATCTATACGCCACAGTTCTATGAACTGCTGGATAAAGCAATCACCATGGCAGAAGAAAAAGATATTGTGGTAGATCTGAATATGGGCTCGGGATGGAATGCCAACAGCCAGAACGTCACACTGGAAGATTCCATGGGAAATATGGCACTTGGAAGGGTCACAATCAGCGGACAGGAACTTCAGGATAAGGGAAATGAGGCGCTTTCCCAGGAGAAATCTGCAAAAGCAATTGACCTTCCGGAATTGGAACAAAGTCTGTTCTATACCGAGAATCATCCAAAAGGGACTTTAGATGAAAGCCTGGTGGAACTTCAGGGTGTACTGATTGGGGAACTTACAGGGAATCAGGGTATGGAATTTGTTCCCGGTACTTCATTTATGGGACCTACGCCAGCATATAATGAATTTCAGACGAAAGATTCCAGTGGAGAAACCGTTACAAAGACTTACAGCAACCAGCTGGAACTGAATATGGATAACAGTTACTTTATTGATGCCGAAGATGAAATGATTCAGGAGGGACAAGTGGTGTTCAGCCAGGAAATTCTGGATAAAATAGATACAGAAAAAGATTATGAAGTGATTGCACTTTACTATCTTCCTTCCGGCGGTAAGGCAATCGACTGTGCCAATGACTGGTTTGTGGTTGATCATATGGACAGTGCCAAAGTTACGGAATACATTAATGATTGGCTGGGAGAGGCAAATTTAAATCAGATTCTTCAGAACCATCAGAATATCAGAGCCGTATTTAATGACAGCTATGAATTTTATTCGGATATGTATTACACGAAAGATCTGTACGCCCTGGCAAAAGACAGCATTACGAATGGACTGGGCTATGATTTTACAAAATATCTGCCGACTGTATATAAGCAGTACAGTGCCGCTCCTTTCTATATGGGACTTGGAACCAAGGACAGTTTCTTAACATATTCCCTGGATGCCAATGAGAAAAGCAGGATTACATATGACTATAATACGCTGGTAAATCAGAAGTTCCAGGAAGGCCTGGCTGCTTTTGAAGCTTCTGCGAACAGCTATGGGCTTTTATACCGCCAGGAAGCTTATAATCCTCCAATCGATACCATTGGCGCAGCAAAATATGTGGATATACCGGAAGCGGAGCAGGCAAACGAATTTTCTTTAATAAGAGTGGCCTCCGGTGCACATCTGTATGGCAGAAATCTGGTTACCTGTGAGCAATATACACTTGGCTGCACACCGTTTAAAAACACACTGGAACAGGTAAAAGTGGGATATGACATCATGGCAACCAGCGGCGTGAACAATTTTTTCTATCATGGATTTAATTACCGCTATGGTGCCGGCTCTGACCAATACGGAGAAGAGGGATGGTCTCCTATGCCGACTACGGGAATCAACGTTACAAAGAGCAATACCCTGTCGCCATATTTCAGCCAGATGAATGCTTATGCATCCCGCGCCAATTACCTGATGCAGCAGGGTAAAGCCAGCAAAGACGTAGCTCTGTATATGCCATTTAACGGGAGCCTATCAGAAACAGATGCGGTAAAAGCTATGAACTATAACGGATACACCTGGGATGCAGTAAATGATGACAGCATCGTTTCAGCAGATACCCAGTATACCGACGGAAAGATCCTGGTAAATGGCGGAAATATGGATTACGATGCCATTATAGTAGAGACCTCCAAGCTGCCTGTGGATACCATGATGAAACTCTCGGAAATGGCGGAAGCAGGAGCAGATATTATATTCTATGGCAATATGCCAAATGCACAGCCGGGATATGCGGATGGCAACTATGCGGCCGAGAATCAGAAAGTAGCCGACACAGCCGCAGCCATGCTGGAGAACCAGACCGGTATCCTGGCTAATTCCATAGAGGATCTGGCAGCTGTTCTGGCTAACGTCTCCACTCCGAAAGTGTCCTATGCCACAAATACAAGCCTGAGATTTAACAGGCGTACTTTAGAAGATGGCGGTGAACTGGTATATATTCGAAATATTGGAGAAAGCCAGAATGAAGTTACCCTTTTGATCAATGGGGATTATCAGAATTACTACTGGATGGATTTAAATAACGGAAACATATATGAGGCACAGGAAAATGCAGATCATACCATTACAATGACGATGAAAGCCGGCACAGATACACTGTCTTCCACCAGAAGCATGGCGGTCGCACTCCTTTGTGAACCCGCAGGTGCAGAATTTGACCAGGAGGTGTTAAGCAAAGGAATCCCGGATACCTTAGACACTGCAGCAGCAGATTATACAGAAGATGTTTCTGTAGAAAAACTTACGGTAACCGCCGATAATATTGGACAGGAAAACGGTGATTCGAAAACGGTGACTTATGCCGGCGAAGTTCTGGGAAAATGGAATGTTCCCCAATTCCAGGGGGGTGAACTGCAGAAAGTTTCGGCAGACGGCGTATATCAGGCAACTTACACCTTGAATGGGGATCTAAGCGGCAAAAAAGCAGTGCTGGACCTTGGCAATGTATATACAGCGGCAAAGGTAACCGTCAACGGCAAAGAAGCCGGAAACGTACTTTATGCTCCCTATACCCTGGATATTTCCAACTTGTTAAAAACAGGGAAAAATGAAATCCAGATAACGGTAACACCCAGAAAATATAACCGCTATAATGATGCACTGGTGGACACCGGACTGGAAGGCCCTGTTACCATGGGATTTACCCAGAAAGAACTCAATGCAATAACAATTACGAAAAACCCGGTAAAAACGTCTTATACAGCCGGAGAAGATCTGGATTTAACCGGACTAGAGGTAAGTGCGGCCTATGCAGACGGCACAACCGGCAGAATTGCCGGTTACACCATAAGTGGTTATGATAAAACAAAGTCTGGAACTCAGACCATTACCGTATCTTACCAGGGAATGACAGCTTCTTTTGCTGTAAAAGTAACGGATAAAGCAGTTCCCGTAAGCAAAGTCACATTAAATATCAGTGCTAAGACGCTGGATATAGGAAAAACAGTTCAGTTATCCACAGGTATTTACCCGGAAAATGCCTCAAATAAAAAGGTTGTTTACACCTCCAGTGATTCCCAAATCGCGGCAGTAGATGGAAATACAGGCAAAGTAACAGCAAAATCAGCTGGTAAGGCTGTAATAAAAGTAACGGCACAGGATGGAAGCAGCCAGTCAGCACAGTGTAGCATTACCGTAAAGCCGGCAAAGGTATCTTCCTTAAAAGTAAAAAGCCGCACCACAAACAGTATAGAACTGAAATGGAACAAATCAGCAAAAGCAGACGGCTATAAAATCCTGCGTTATGACAGCAGCAAGAAAAAATATGTAACAGCGGCAGATGTAAAAGGCACTAAAAATACTTACAAAGTCAGCCGCCTGAAAGGTAAAAGCGGTTCCAGATTATCACCCGGATACATTTACAAATTCAAAGTGCAGGCTTATCAAATAATTGACGGCAAAAAAGTATATGCAGACGGAGCAGTCCTGAAAACTGCAACGAAGCCCAATACCGCAGTAATTACGAAGCTGACAGGTAAATCCTCAAAAGTAACAGTCACCTGGAAAAAGCAGAGCAAGGTAAGTGGATATGAAATTTGGATGTCTGGTAAAAAAGGCAGCGGCTACAAAAAAATAAAAACCATTGCAAAAGGCAAGACGGTATCATACACCAAAAAAGGGCTGAAGAAGAATAAAAAGTATTACTTTAAAGTAAGAAGTTACCGGATAGTTCATAACCAGAAAATTTATGGGAAACTTTCTCCGGCAAAAGGATATCAGCTTTAAAATTCAGGTACAAATAGGAAATCCGTATCAGAGGCATATACTTTGTATGCTTTCTGATACGGATTTTTCCAGTCACCATTTCAGTCAGCAGACATAAATTATATAAAACACGCTCTTGAGCGCAATTTTAAATTTCGCTCTAAATCGCAGGTCTGCCGGCGATATAGGTGATGCCAATTATGAGAGAGTTAGAATATCAGAGAAATAAAGTTTTAGACTATGCAAAAAAGTGGGCTTTTGGGAGAAATCCTGCCTACCTGGATTTTGAGAAGTTGGGAGGAGATTGTACAAACTTTGCGTCCCAATGCATTTATGCAGGCAGCCAGGTCATGAATCCCACAAAATTATATGGATGGTATTATTACAGCAGCAGCAACCGTACCCCTTCCTGGACAGGTGTACAATATCTCTATAATTTTCTCACAAAAAATAAAGGGGTGGGACCTTATGCAGAAGAAGTGAAAGCAGATGAGGCAGTGCCGGGAGACATCTTACAGCTGGGAACATCCGACGGTTTCTTTTATCACAGTCCTGTCATTGTAAAAGTGACAGACCAGAATATTTTTGTGGCGGCACATACGTTTGACGCATACTTAAGACCCCTGGACAGTTATGTCTATGATCAGGTAAGGTATTTGCATATACTGGGGGTGCGGGGGTATTGATGATTTTTTCGGGATGGACGTTCTGCATAAATGGAGAAATTAAGGATAAATGGAGAAATATTATAATTGATCGGTAAGGTAAATTATAAAATTACATGTTGTTTGATAAATATAAATGCGTTATACTATGGTAAGAAGAACTGACATTGATTTTTATTTTGGATTAAGAACATGAGGATAAAGTATGTAACGCTTTTTGTTCCATACTTTCTATTGAAGCAGTACCGCAGACCCGTCAGCGGTATGCAGGGGT
>NZ_JAWYAJ010000097.1:0-18682 GCF_034124845.1 Robinsoniella sp. | reverse complement strand
AAAACTGGTCGCTGTATCCCACCTGCAGTGCCACATCCTTGACAAATACTTTACCTCCATTACTCATCAGATCTTTTGCCCGCTCCATACGCAGCATGGTCAGGTAGTTATTAAATGACAGCTCCTCGTACTTACGGAACAGCTTGCTCAGATAAGTCTGGGATACTCCAAATTCCTTGCATACCATGCCCAGTGTAACTGGTTCGGCAACGTGTTTTTTCAGATATTCTTTGATGCTTTCAAAATAATCCAGGGTATCCAGTTTCGTCTGGCTCTGGATTTCCTCTTTTTTATCCTTAAAGAGGACTTCATTCACATTTTCCGCCAGTTCTTCCGCATTTCCGGAATAGAAGAAGGCTTCTTCCAGCATAAATTCATAGTCGTTGTTCTCCCAGATCTGTTCACTGTAACGCTGCATCATAAAAAATATCTGCCGCACCATCCCCTCTACCCAGATCTGGGGACGGTCTTCTTCCTGCCACAAGTACAGCAGCCGCTTTACCTCTCCTTTCATTTTATCATACTTCTGCTTTTCAGCCAGGATCTCAAACTCTCTCAGATATTCCTGATGATTTTCCTGTCTCTCTCCGGCACTTCTTTTATCCAGCTCTTCCATGATCAAAATCTGGGTTTTTCCCAGCACCGTCTTTTTATCAATCATCCGGTAAAGGCGCTTCACCGTTTCCTCCATTTCCAAAACGCCAAAGGAACCCCGCATAATCACAGCGGTCATATAAGAGGAAGCAGGCTGTTCTTTTACAATCTTGCTGCGAATCATACTCTCAAAGCTGGTCATAAAAATCAACTCTGCCGGGCAGATATACAATGCTTCCATTTCATCCCTGCCATAGACAAACATCATTTCATGGATATCCGAAAATATTTCCCTGCCTGCACCATTCATAAAACGCCTGTGAAGCCCGCCTAGCCGCACCACCGCACCATAGTACTGGTCTTGGGGAAAATATTTTTTCAATACCTTTTCATCTAAATCAATTCCACGGCATACTTTACGCATCACATCATTTCGTTCCAGATAATAACGTTTTCGCAGTTTGTCCTCCAGCAGATCAAACAGACTTTTTAGTTCCGATGGCATGACCGGTTTCAGGATATAGTCCGTAACTCCAGATTTAATTGCACCCTGAGCGTATTCAAAGTCCTGGTATCCGCTTACGATCACAGATATCATCCAGGGAAATTCTTTTCTGATTTCGGCTACAAGCTCCAGCCCGTTCATAATGGGCATCCGAATATCGGAAATAACAACATCAGGCTTTATTAGCCTCACCTTATCCATGGCTTCCTTTCCGTTTTCGGCTCTATCCGCTACCCGGAACCCCGGACACTTTTTCTCAATAATGGTACAAATATGATTCAACGCAGCCGGTTCATCATCTACTACAATTACTGTGAACATCATTCATTCTCCTTACCTTCACATTTTACACCCACTGCATGACTCTGATTTTCCCAATTCATTGTTTTCTCTTTCAGCTTTCCGCCTATCTTGACTACTGCTCCCGTATCACAGTTATTAATTTCAAAGACCAGATCTTCATTGTACAGCAGATAAAGTCTTGCATAGGTATTAATCAGACCCATACCCCCTATCTCCATTTCCACATTACTGCGTCGATTGCCCAGCCGGTCCCGGATTCTTGTTATTTTCTGCTGCAGTTCCTTTAACACTGCATCTTCAATACCCTGTCCGTTATCCGACACCTGAATATACCAGAACCCCTCTTCTTTCCAGCCTTTAATTTCAATTTCCATAATGTGGGATGTCTGGGTGAATCCATGATTGATGCTGTTTTCTACAATTTGCTGCAATACGATTTTCGGAATAATTTCTGCCTTGATTTCTTCCTCAACTTCTATATGGTATTGCAGTTTATGTTCATATCTGGACTTGATCAGATAAAAATACTGCTCCAGATACTGGAGTTCCTGCCCGATAGCAGCATAACGTTCTATCGTACTGGTGGCATACCGCAGCATCGCTGCCAGGCTGCCGCAGATCTCGCAGATAGTCTCGTCTCCGCTGTTCATTCCCCTGTTTGCAATTACATTCAGCACATTATACAGAAAATGGGGATTCACCTGCGCCTGGAGAGTATCAAACTGTGCCTGCAGCTGCAGAATAGACAGCCGCCTCTCCTTCACTATGGACTCATCCAGCCGGTTTAATACTTTTTGGTAGGATTTACTGAGAGCTTCCATCTCGTCATTTGAGGTATCCAAAAATACCTCCTGATCCAGATTTTCAATCCTGGTGTTCTCCATCTGCTCCCTTAACTTCTGGATGGGTTTTGTCAAATGACCGGATACAATAAATACAAACACCATGGAAATGGTAAAAAAGCATCCTGCAATCACAAAAGTTAAAGGTGCCACATAACCGATTTCCCGTTCCAGCTGGTTCATATTTTCAATAACCATAATTTTTACACCGGTTTCTTTGGAATTGCTGATGGCGATCAGTTCCTTGTTGTTTGTAACGTCATTTCGGTATTCTGCAACCCCATGTTTATCTTCACCCGCCAGTTTTACATAAAAATCATTCTGGTTCCCATCCAGCGTGGAATACAGAATCTCTCCGTCTTCTGTAACTGCTGCCACATCCATGCCGGACTTTGGCAATTCGAACAAAGTTTTTAACTTATCCACATCTCTTTGTACTTCAATAAACCCCATGGATTTTCCCTGAATTTCTCTGGCTATGGAATAGACCATTGTCTGGCTTTTCAGCCCCCAGTCGTCTTTATGGATTCCGATGAGCACCGGTTTTCCCCGATGTCCCTCCACTTTAGAAAGCCATTTTAGATCCTCCGTTTTTTTATTCAGGTTAATTAATCTGTTTTCATAATTGGAACTTCCCACTACATCTCCGTATTGATTAAATACCAGAACCCGGTAGAAATTTTTGATCATATAGTCCGTATTGATACCGGACTGGATTGTTGTTTTGGCTTCTTCAATATAACTCGCCTGGCTTTCATTGTTATGATCTGTACTTGCCAGCATTCTTATTGATGACAGCATTCCGGTATCTGACAATATGTAGTCTGTAATAGATTTCATGGTTTTGATGGATTCATCAAACTGATTAGCCAGTCTTTCCGAAATAAATTGTGTATCATTGTACTCGTTATTCTTGTATTCCCGTATTGTATACCGGTTGTAAGCAAGTCCTAATATAAGCGCTGCCATCAACACAAATACCGCATAAGATAATATCATTCTGGTCCGAAATCTCATATGCCCCTCCTATGTCTTCTTATTATCGGGAATATTATAACTGCTGAGGAACAAAAATACCAGTGCAGCCTGGCGTATTTATACCGGGCTGCACTGGTACAATGAAAAGAATACAATGTTTCTCCATTGTACCGGTCATTTTATGTCATCCCTTGACTGCACCTGCTACCATACCATCTACGATACGTTTGTTGAAGATAATAAACAAAATCAGCATTGGTACGGTGATAATCAATACATCTGCAAATAATAGGTTATAGGAACTGGAGTATTTTCCCATAAAAGTATACAAAGTCAGCTGTAAAGTTGCATTTTTATTTCCCGGAAGAAAGTACAATGGATTCGTAAAATCGTTAAAAACAGTTACAGCATTCAGAATGGTAACCGTAGCCGTTACCGGCTTTAACAGCGGGAAGATAACTGACGCAAACAGTTTCACCCTTGTACATCCGTCAATATACCCTGCTTCCTCCAGCTCCGTAGGAATCGACCCCATAAATCCACGGTACAGCATAATAGTAAATGGTATCTGCAGTGCCACTTCCACCATAATCATTCCAAACATGGTCTTGTAAATATGCAGTCCCTGCATCACCCAGATCGTAGGCAGAATTGCCGGAGGTACCATAAGTCCTGACATTACCAGGGCATTTACTACTCCCGTTGTTTTGTCATTTCTTCGCTGAAGCACGTACCCTGCCATAGCACATACAATGATCAGCAGGATAACAGATCCGGCAGTTAAAATAAAACTGTTTTTAAATGCCGTCAGTACAATTCCATTGCTTGTGGTCAATACCTGTTTAAAGTTATCCCACTGTAATTCCTTGGGCCATGCAATGCTGAGCAGATTGGCTTCTCTTCGCTCTTTCAAAGAGTTCACGAACATAAAGATAAAAGGTATGATAAAGACTACAAATGCAACCAGGATTCCAATGATATCTCCTGCTAAATAGAGCGCTTTCTTTTTCTTCATCGTTAGTCAACCTCCTTACTCAGTAAGAATTTCTGAAGTGGGAATGCCAAAATGGCAATCATGACAAACATAATAACGTTACCCGCTGTTGACAGTCCATAGAAACCGGCTGCATACTGTTTATATACAATAGAAGCTACCACGTCTGTTGCAAATCCCGGTCCTCCTCCTGTCATTGCCCAGATCAGGTCGAAGCAGCGCATACCGCCGATGAATGCTAAAATAATAACGGAGTTCATAGCCGGACGGCAGAGGGGAATCGTTACACTCTTTAACTGCTGCCATGCGCTGGCGCCATCAATGGATGCCGCTTCATAGTAAGTTTTATCAATGGACTGCATTCCTGCAATATAGATGACCGTAGCCACACCAACACCTTTCCAGACGTCAACACCGATGACTGAGAAGAGTGCCAGACTGGTATTGCCAAGCCAATCCACTCCGTTTAGTCCAATTGCCTGTAATGCTGTATTAATAAGTCCTTTGGAGGGATGCATCATAGCGCTGAATACAATACCTACCGCAACGGTACTCACCAGATTTGGAAAAAACACGATGGAGCGCAGAATATTCTTGCTTTTTATCTTACTGGTAAGAAATACGGCTATGAAAAATGCAATTACAACTTTCAAACTACAGGTTAAAAATGCATAAATCAAGGTGTTTTTAATACCGATATTCAAAGACCTCTCTGAAAAAAACATTTTAAAGTTGTCCAGTCCAACAAAGGTAAAATCTTTAAAGTTCCAAACTGTCAGGCTGAAAAACAGCGATGTAAGCATTGGAATAATGAAAAAAATAGTAAAAATGATCATTGCCGGAGCCATAAACCAGCTTGTATAAATCTTCTTTTTATTCATACATTTTCCCTTTCTCTTTTAAAGCGTATTTGAAAAATTATTCCTACAAACTGTGACGCACAGCTGACAGGAAGCATTTTTCAAACACGCTCTATAAATATTGTCTGCAGTACTTATGTAATTCCAGATTGATAACCATGCATGGGATACATTCTGATATCAGAGCATGTCATACATGCTTATCAATTTGGAAAGGGCACTCACGCCCCTTTCCGCATTGTTTATTCCCTGATTATTTCCAATCCAGACCTAACTGCACTGCCTGTTTCAAACAATCTTCATCATATGCTTTCGCTGCCTCTTCTGCTGTTGTCTGTCCAGAACCGCATTCCTGGCAGATCGCCGGGCAATTGGAACCTTTTACTGCTGTCTGGAACTCCAGAGCTGTGGATGTCTTTCCAGCATCAAAGTATTCCTGTTCCTGTTTTACCGCATCATATGCATTATCCGGAAGTTCATATCCTTTTACACAGTATGGGCCATCCGGTAAAATTGCAGATGTGTATGCGTCTAATGCTTCATCCGAAATATAGAATTCCATGAATCTCTTGATATCATCTACTTTATCTGAATTCTTATTTCCATACCATGATGTAGGCATCCATACGGTTAATCCGTTATCATTTGCATCATCACCCGGTACTGCAAATACACCTACTTTATTTACATCTTCTCCATACAATTCATAGATATTGGATAATGCCTGTGTCAGAATAATCCAGTGTGCCCCTTCTCCGTTCACGATCATATCGCAGCCATCATCATAGGTAGTTGCCAGATAATCGGAATTATAATACTGCGTTGTATCCGCTAATTTCTCAAAACTTCTCAGTGCCGCCGGAGTAGTAGCATATTTTGCGGTCCCTGCCTCAAAATCTTTTGCAAAATTTGGTTCTTTTGCCTGAACATTATAATGATCGCCCAGATATAATACCTGTGATGTCCAGCTGTCTGCAAATGTACCGATCAGCGCTGTCTCACCAGCTTCTTTTAATACATCACAGTTCTTTTTGAACTCGTCCCATGTCTTTGGAATTTCCAGTTTGTATTTTTCATATAGTTCTTTGTTATAGAGTATCGCGCCTGCCTGTGTGGAAGCTGCAGGTACGCCGTATACTGCATTGTCAACGGTTACAGATGATTTGTATGTATCATCCAGTTTGTTTGCCCATTCTTCTCCTGAAATATCAATAAAATATTCTGCAGGATTAAGTGCTGCCAGAAGTGATCCGGAATTGTATCCGCAAAGATCCGCCATGTCGCCGGATGCAAGCCGCGTCTTAACAATATTATCACCATCTGCACCGCCGGCTCTGGTTTCGATTTCAACGGTAATACCTAATTTTTCCTGTGCCAGATCGCAGACTGCCTGAATCCCTGCTAAGGTCATATCGGTATCAATCAACATGGTCAGTTCTGCTTCTTTATATTCCCATTCCCCGTCTGCTTTTGCAGCGGTTGTTGCAGCTTCGGAGCCTTCTTCCTTACTTGCTGCTTCTGTCTCTGAATCTTTTGCCTCTTCAGTTGCCGGCGCTTCTGTCTTCGCCTCAGTTGCTGCATCAGTTGCCTTTGGTGCTTCTGTTGTCGACCTATCGCTTCCTCCGCATCCCATAATACTGCCTGCTGCCATTGCTGCTGCAAGTAAAAGTGCTGTTACCTTTCTGATCTTCATTTTGTATCCTCCCTTTTTCTTTGCTTCGTTTTGTTGTTTCTGATGTATTTAATTTAACATAAGGGCAAAAAAAAGAACATGGAGAATCAAATCTTTCTCCATGCACTTTTCAGCACAAAATATTATTCTATTCTGCTCTCCAATATCCTCCGGGGCGCTCATTAATTTCTTTAATTGCCTGAGGACTTACCTTAAAGCTGCGGTCAATATTCATTAATCCATTGATTTCCTGCTGCACATCAGTTACCTGGGTATAACAAAACCCGCAGATATAGGGGGTCTTTTTGATTGCCGTTGTAATGGAATCGAATCTTTTGATAAATTCTGCTTCATCTTGCACCTTATTGCCGTATCCCCATCCGGATTCACCATTTTGAAAAGCAATTCCGCCATATTCACTGATGATAACCGGCTGCCCTTTATATGCATAACCATTTGCCATGGCCGATTTGTGATTGCTGTGATAGATGTCCGTTGTGAAAATTTTTTCTCTATAATGATTATAACGGTCATAAAACACCTCCCCATATTCCTCATAATCATGCAGGGTAATGATATCGGAAATGGTATGCTCCCATCCGTCATTAACAATCACCGGACGGAACTGGTCAAACGATTTCGTCAAATAATAGATTGCCTCTGTAAACTGCTGCTGCTTTTTGTCTGTTTCCACTTTTGGTATTCCCCAGGATTCATTAAAGGGTGTCCAGGTAATGATGCTTGGATGATTATAATTCTGTCTTACAATATCCATCCATTCCTCTGTGAACTCCCGCACCGCTTCATCGGAAAAACGATAAGCTGCCGGCACTTCACTCCAAACCAGCATCCCCTTCACATCACACCAGTAAAGGAAGCGCTCATCCTCTACCTTTTGATGTTTGCGCAGTCCGTTATATCCCAGCTGCATGATCTTGTCGATATCTTCCACCAGAGCTTCTTCATTTGGAGGTGTCAGATGGGAATCTTCCCAATACCCCTGATCCAGAATCAGGCGCTGATAAAGTGGTCTTCCGTTTAGCAGAATATTACCTTTGTCTATGCGGATTTCTCTCATTCCAAAGTAGGACTGTACTTCATCACAAGCCTTTCCATCTTCCAGAATCCGAATGGAGATGTCATACAGGTCAGGTCGTTCCGGTGACCAGGTGCGAATCCCCCATTCGTCAGCTTCCTGGGAAAATACGTTTATTCGGGCAGTCACATGACTTTTAGGAACAACAATCACCAATTTGTTTACAAATGTTCCCTGAAAGGAAATTTCCACTTCTGCTGTCAGCTCCCTGGAATATTCTGCTGACTTAATCTCCATTTCCAGTTCTGCACAGTCCTTATCTAACAGCGGAGTAATCTTTAAGAATGCCAGATTGGTAACCGGTACATATTCCATCCATACCGTCTTCCAGATTCCGGTAGTCTGTACGTACCAGCAGCCAAAATTCTCCTCTTTCCAGCGCTGTTTGCCCCTGGGCTGTGCCATATCAAAGGAATCATCCGCCTTAACTACGATTTCATTTTCTCCGTTTATTATTAAACTTGATATATCAAAGGAAAATCTGGAATACCCACCCCGGTGGGAGCCTGCCAGCTCTCCGTTCACCCATACTTTTGTGTAAAAATCGCTTCCTTCAAAATGAAGCATTAAATTTTCTTTTTCCAGACGATTTTTATCCGCTTTAAATGTTTTCCGGTACCAGACATGGTCATGCCTGCTCTCATCCCCGATTCCGCTCAATTTCGTTTCATAGGTAAATGGTACCTGAATCTTAAGTTCACCAGGAAATTTTGCATAATATTTTTCTTTTTCTCCCACGTTTCTGTCATCAAACAGAAAATCCCAGGTTCCGTTTAAGTTTTCCCATTCCTGACGAACCAGCTGGGGTCTGGGATAATCTTTCTTGTAACTTCTCATCATACATACCTTTTATCACAATTGATGTGACACTGCCACATGTAACAGGATGAAAGCATATGAACTGTGGCATTTCCCTTCTCTGATTTTTGTCTTTCATCCTTTTGAACTGCCTTTCATCTAAATCATCCCTTTACACCGGACATAGTGATTCCCTGTACGATCTGCTTTTCAAATAAGATATACAGCAGAATAATTGGTACGGATGCCACCATGTTTGCTGTCAGCGGCTTCACATAGTCTACGGTGTAAGTACCTGCAAAGGTAGGAATACCGATTGGAAGCGTAAACTTCTCACTGCTCATGGCGCATAACAGGGGCCATAGATAATTGTTCCAGCTTCCTATAAATGCAAATATACACACGGTGGATATTACCGCTTTGGACAGGGGCAGGAGTATCCGAAAGAAGATGGTCAGTTCCCCGCCTCCGTCAATCCTTACTGCTTCCATCAATTCATTTGGCAGTCCGCGGAAAAATGTAACCATAATAATCATATTCATGGAGCCTGCCACTGCCGGCAGAACAAGGCCTGCATAGGAATCGATGAGATTCAGACTGTTTGCGGTAATAAAAAGCGGAACGATGGTTGCTTCTGCCGGAACCATAATACCAAGCAGGAAGTAAAAATAAAGCGCCTTACTGCCTTTAAAGTTTATTTTTGCTATAGCGTAAGCAGCCATTGCCGATAACAGTACTGTAAGTCCTGTGGTAATTACTGCAATAAACAAACTGTTTACCAGCCATCTCGCCACCTCGCTGTGAAGTATGATCTCCGGATAGTTGCCCAGTGTGTAAGGCGGCAGAAACCAGTCCCATACTGTGGTAATCTGCTTTCCTTCTATCTGAAACGAAACTGCAAGCGACCACAGAACCGGTGCAGTAAAAACAAGAGCTATCACAATGGAAATCGCTGATAAAATCACATTTCCAGGTTTTATTTTCTTCATGAGTCCCGTTCCCCCTTCCGTTGTATCACCTGCTGAACCAGGGAAAGTACTACCAGAATCAGGAACAGAACATAGGACATTGCGGAGGCGTAGCCCATATTGTTTTTCTTAAAAGCATTTTCGTAAATATACTGGATTAAAGGCCTCGTTGAGGATGCCGGACCTCCTCCAGTTATCATGTAGATCTGCCCAAATACTTTAAAACAGGCAATTACCTGTAACAGTACGACCAGATAAGTCGTAGATTTTAACAGAGGTAGCACAATGGAAAATAACTGCTGACGTTTTGTGGCGCCGTCGATTGCCGCTGCTTCAAACACCTGCGGTGAAATATCCTGTAATGCCGAAAGATAAAGCATCATACTGAATCCCACTGTCCACCACACCGTCATAGATGTGATCGTCCCCCAAACCAGGCTTCCGTCCTGCAGCCACTGCAGTTCCTGATTGATCTCAAGAAATCCTGTGGCATGGAGAAAACCATTGATGAATCCCCGATATGGCGCAAACATATATTTTGCGATAAACGCCGCAACGGAAACGGAAAGAACACTGGGCAGGTAAAAGCAGATTCTGAGTCCTTTCTTTATTCTGGTAGGCCGGTTAGCCAGCAGTGCCAGAATCATCGCCGTTATAACCAGTAGTGGTGCTGTAATCAACACAAACACGGTCGTATTTTGCAGTGCACCCCAAAAATTCTTATCTCCTAAAAATTTCAGATAATTATCCAGTCCCACAAATTTCAATTTTCCCATCAGCGTCCACTTGTGCAGACTGACATAAACGCCCTGTATTACCGGCCATATAGTAAATACCGTATATAAGAGAAAAAACGGTGCTGCAAACCCAAGTGCAAGGAAAAGCTGTTTTCTTTTATTTCTTGTTTTAAGCATTTTTTAACCTCCCGTTTTTCTGGAAACACGAATCTGTCAGGGATACTTCCTTATTCCAGATTCGATTCCAGTTCCCCGTAGAGATTATCAATAGCACCCTGTGCATCTGTCTGTCCCGTCCAATACGCATTCAGGCTGTCGATCATTCCGGCTTTCATACCATAGAAATTAGGATTCTTGGTGGGCATCACTGCTTTGTCAAGTGCACTCTTATAATCACTTCTGTAAGGCAGTTTTAAATAATCATCACTTTCCAGAACCTTTAAGTTTGCCGGGATCTGCCCGGATTTTGACCAGGTTACGCCACCCTCTGAGGATGCCGCCAGTACGAATTCCACTGCAGCAAGGGTCTCGTCTTCTGTTCTGTCTTTGCTGAAAGGAATAATCAGCGTATGAGAGTCAGCCCAGCATGCATCATTATCAAACAACCGGGGGAATGTCTGTGCACCGAAATTCAGATTCTCCGTACTTTCTAGTGCTCCTGTTGCCCAGGTTCCGGCAAACAGCAGTCCCGCTTTTCCGCTTTGGAAAAATGCCTGATGGTCGTCAATTCCTTCTAATATGTATCCTTTGTCATAGAGGCTCTTTACAAATTCTGCCGCTTTTATGGCAATTTCTTTATCCATGGTTACCTGCGCACCATCATCACTGACCAGAGCTTTTCCACCCATCTGGTAGTAAGATGCCCACCATAAGCGGTATGGATCATCGCCGGAATTCGTTAAGGATAATGCACTGCTTCCTTCCGGGATAACTGCTTTTATCTTATCCAGGACAGCATAAAAATCCTCTGTACTTCCAATATCCAACTGACCACTTTCATTTAGCTGCACACCAGCTTCCGTAAGAATATCTTTGTTGAAATACATAATCTCAGCATGAGTATCCAGTGGAATGCCATAGATTTCTCCGTCAAACGTTACGCTGTCCAGTGAATTTTGAGAAAACATACTGGAAAGATCGACGCCCAGCTGATCCAGATAATCATTTAACGCAATAACAGATCCTTCGTTTACCAGCTCCGGCAGCTTGGATACATGCGATACTCCTATGTCCGGCCCTTTTCCTGCGGCAACGGCCGTTTGGAGCTTTGTATAATAATCATCCCACACCAACATGATTGACTGCACGCCCATTTTCGGACTACCTGCATTATAATCAGAAATAATCTGATCCATAAAAGTTCCGTCACCGCCGCTGAACAAGGACCAGAACACCAGCTTACCTTCATCTATCTTCACATTCTCCGGATTGTTAACCGTTCCATCTTCATTTACATCTGTTACCGAACCCGAAGCCGTTTCTCCATCAGATGCACTGTCTGGCTGTGCACCAGTGCCGTCAGCCTGGGTATTTACCTCTGTTGTTTCCTTGCTCCCTTCTTTATTTTCTGTCGCTGCACTGTTTCCACATCCAGCCAGTGCTGTTCCAAATACGCAAACCGCTAAAATCATACTCACTATTCTTTTTTTCATAAAGAACCTCCAACATTTTTATAAGTTATTCAGCTGTTCCCTGTTAGTTTTGCCGGCACTAACGAGTTATTTAAACATTTTTACTGTTTAAATAAAGGATATAAAGAATCAAAAAATATTATTTAAACAATATTTCTGTTTCTATATTTTGTATATTACGTCATTTTACCATTTTTGTCAATATGTAATTTGCAAATTTTGTTCAATTTAACATTTATATTGCTTCTATATTTTTTATCACCATAATTTATGTCATAATATGTTTTTTTTGCTCGCATAGGAGATTTTTACATAACGTGTGAAATAGTTTTTCCCAGCACAAAAAAAAGACCTGCCAAGGCGACAGATCTTTTTTCATTTGCTTGCAGCAGAGCATGAACTATAAGATCAATATTCAATATTCATAACAATATCCTGTTCATAATCTCCGTATCCCCTGCCAAAGATATTAAATCCCCCTACATATTTTGTACCTTCTTTATTACCAATTTTCACATCAATATAAGGCTGGGACATCAAGTCTAATTCCTCTACTTTTATATCGGATGCCCTGGTTTCATTGATATATGCCCCATCCCTGCGGACTTCCCAGGTCATGAGTAATCCATACTGGGTAGAACCGTTGGGCCATATAGAAGGATTCAATCTCCCCCTCCTGGCTCCAAAATCTCCGGGACTGGTCCAGGTTCCGCACTCTATGCCGTTGATCCATACCGTCAGATCGGACTTCCAGTCCTCTCTGTAATTAGGAGCTTCTGAACAGATTTCCAGGGAAACGCTGATCCGTTTGGGCATGCGCTTTTTGGGCACCGCATTGGCAAATTTATATTCCACAAAGCCTGAAGAAGTCCATAAAAGCTGGGCGTTTATCCTTTCCGGAAGATAAAAGCTGTACTCCGCATCTTCCATACCAATCACACCGGCTCTGCTGTATAGACCGCAGGTAGGCGATACCTTACAGGCACAGTATGCGCCAACGGGCATTTCAACGCTGGTAATTTCATCAATATCCGTATTGATGGCAGATAGATCAATGGTGATAAAATCTCTTTTCCGGTTACAGAGCTTCGTAGAACCCCGGGTTCCCGGCTGTGTCTCCATTCTGATTAGTCCCGCCTTCTCCAGAATCTTCAGGTGCAGTGCCGCGCTGGATGCGGGAATATCCAATTTCTTCGCGATGTCCCCGATAATCAGCCCTTCTTCGTACAAAAGTTTTAGTATCTCTATTCGTATTGGTGAAGAAAGCGCCTTTCCCACATTGCAAAGTTCTTCTTCACTTGTCATATCCAATTCTAATATCTTTGCCAAGTCAAATCCCCCTCAAATGCTGTAATTTCATTTTAAATCCCTTGCGTTACCTGTTAAACTCCATCATTATACCGCATTCAATTGGTAAATTCAATGAGAATTACCGGAGCTTAGGGGATAAACTCTTATCTTCCTTTGAAAGTACAAAGCATTAGAAAATACAATTCCATCATAAAAATAAGCCAAATCGCGAAAACATAGTTCCGCCACTTTGGCTTATTTCTACCTGGCAAAATATTTACTTATTTACGAAAACGAATATGATAACATCCCGATCCTGCACATCCGCTCATGAAACCATTCTCCGAGCCAAACTCCAGTCCATCTCCATCCAGGACCTCTACTGCCTGATCCAGGCAGATCTTAGCCTGTGTATTTGGCGGAATGCATACTTTCATGGTTACTTCATCGCCGTCAACATTCCATTCAGATGTAACATCACCATAAACTGATTTATAATTTGCTTTTACATAATCCAGCCCGCCGCCGATTCTTGGATAGATTGTGGTAAACTTATAACCGCTTCTTTCTTCATCTGCTTCGATTCCGGCAGCCACACGGTAAAGCCATTCTCCAATTGCTCCATATGCATAATGATTAAAGGAATTCATATCGGGACTCCACATGGTTCCATCCGGTTTCATGCCATCCCAGTGTTCCCAGACCGTTGTTGCTCCCATTTTTACCTGATACAGCCAAGATGGGAAATCATCTTTTAACAGCAGTTCGTATGCTTCTTTTGTATGCCCGTTCTGGCTCAAAGCATGGCAGAAATATGGCGTTCCCACAAATCCCGTAACCAGGTGTCCGTTTTCTTTCTCCAGTAACCTTAACAGTCCTTCCACCGTTTTCTCCCGGTATGCTTCCGGAACCAGATTGAAATATAACGCCACAATATGTGCAGTCTGGGTCTGAGCAGTCATAATTCCTTCGCTGTCAAAGAAAGTTCTCTGGAACTTATCCACGATTTTTTCATACAGAGCTGTGTATTTCTTCTCATCTTCACAATTTCCGAGGATTTTTGCAATCTTCACAAATAATCCGGTTGAATATGCAAAGTAAGCGGTACAGGTCAGATCATTGGGGGTAGCTCCAAAATAGCTGCCTTCCTGGGCATCTAACGCAACCCAGTCACCAAACTGTAATTTATAATTCCAGATATAATCCTTTGCATGCTCTTCCATAAAGCCAATCCATGCCTTCATACTGGAATACTGGTCTTCCAGTATCTTTTTATCTCCATAGGTGAGATACATGGTCCACGGGTTAATAACTGCCACATCTGCCCATGCCGCTGCGGAATGGCTTCCCTGTTCTAACAGCCAGTCGCCGTCTGTTTTACCGGAAAGGATATCCGGCACTACATGCGGCACCCCTCCCTCTGGAGTCTGGTCTGCTGCCACGTCTTTCAACCATTTTGCAAAGAAATGGTAGGTATTCATCAGATAGCTTGCCGTGCGGCAGAAGATCTGTGCATCTCCGGTCCAACCCAGTCTTTCATTTCTCTGGGGGCAGTCCGTAGGCACATCAACAAAGTTTCCTTTTAATCCCCATAAAATATTATGCTGCAGCTGGTTGATGTCCGGATTGGAGCATGTAAAAGTACCCGTCTGTTCCATATCCGAATGCACTGCGTATGCGGTAAAGTCCTCTATTTTTGCTTCTCCCGGGTAAGAGGCAATCTTCGCAAACTGGAATCCCATGAAAGTGAAATTCGGATGGTACTCTGTCTCCTGATCATCCTTGCAGATATAGGTAAGCGTTTCTTTTGCCCCTCTTAGGTTATCCAGATAGACATTTCCTTTCGCATCTAGTACCTCAAAGCAGTTGAGTTCCACTTTATCTCCTGCTTTTCCTTTTACCTTTACATGAATCCATCCGGTCATATTCTGTCCAAAATCAATGACCGTATCACCCTGCGGTGTCTGGAAAATCCGTTTTGCCGTTACCGGCTCGACTTCCGTTACTTTACAGAAGCTCTGAGCTTCCAGCACTTTTTTATCAAAAGCAACCGTTTCTACATCCCAAAATCTTTTTGCATGATATCCAGCTTGTGTTCCGCCATCTGCTTTAAATCCAGCCTCTGCACATCCATTTGCATCAAATCCAGCCTCTGACCAGCCTTCTATTTCCAATCTGGCATCATAGATCTCACCATCATAAATCTCAGAAAATACAACCGGTGCATCACTTCCCTTCCAGGTTGAATCGGTCACTATGGTATCTGTTGTTCCATCTTCGTATGCAATATGAATCTGCCCTAAAAATGCAGTCTGTTCTCCATAGTTATTGCGGTTGCCCACAAACCCCATTTTTCCTTTATACCATCCGGCGCCCAGCATGGCACCCACACCATTTTCTCCTTCTTTTAACATTGTAGTAATGTCGTATGTCTGGTAAGTTAAATGTTTGAGGTAAGAGGTCCAGCCCGGTGTCAATTCATCGGTTCCAACTTTTGTACCGTTTATGTAAAATTTATATAATCCCAGGGCGGTTGTAAATGCATAAGCAGCCTTCACGTTTCCTTTCACCCGGAAACTGCTTCTTACATAAGTTCCCTTAGACTCTCCTGCATTTTCTTTTGTCTCTGCTGAAACAAACTCTGCTTTCCATTCCTCCTCAGAAAGAAGTGCTGTTACAAAATATCCGGTTTTACTCCAGCCGCTGCATTCACCATCCACGTCCGTAACTTTTGCACGCACAAAATATTTTTCAGCAGATTTTATCTGGAACCCCTCCGCAAATACATGTGCAGATTCATCACTGTTTATTTCTCCGCTGTCAAAAAGTACATTTTTAAATTCAGCATCAGCACTGATCTGCAGCTCATAGGATGCCTGAATCACACTTCGTTTATCACTTTCCAATACCCAGCCAAACTGCGGTACCTGTGTAACTCCAATGGGATTTTCCTGGTAATTCATTTTTAACTTTCCTATTTTTAACATTGTACTACCTCCATTTTTGACTTCATTCCGGCTTATCCGTTCGTTTCGTAAATATATTATTATACTATTCTAATGTTGATAAATATAGATTACACGAAAATTACAGGTTGTACAATAACGGTTCTTTATACTTCTATTGACCATTTTTTAGGTTCTGCTTTTGCGATAATCCCCCGGTGTGCTACCCACTGCCTCCTTGAATTTCTTATAAAAAAAGTTCATATTGTTGTATCCGCACACCGATACAATTTCTGTAACCGGAAGATCAGTATTTTCCAGCAGTGCCATGGCTTTGTTTAAACGCTGTTCCTGAACGTGTTCTACAAAGCTTCTTCCCGTCTTTTCCTTTAAAAGATTTGTCAGATAAGCCCCATTGAAACCGAAGTGTTTCGCCATCTGGCTCAACGTGCAATGATCATAATTTTCTTCGATATACGATAATACCGAGAGAATTTGAACGTTGTGGGAAACATCCTTTTCCTTTTCTTTGGAAGCATCCCGGTAGGTTCGCAGCAATTCGGTAAACAGTATAACCATATAACTGTCCAGTACTTCCTGAACGCCCAGATCCTTATTATAATATTCCAGCAAAATCTCCTCCATAATCTTTCTAACCCTTAGATTATTATGTGCCGGAAAATATAAATAATGTTTTTTCTGCTGGCTCCTGGTTACCGCTTCCATCAGAAACTGGGATACAATTCCCTGTTTGGTCATTCTGGCAAGAAATGCAGATGCAAAGAATTCCTTTCGCATGAGGATATTCAATATAATATCGTTTTCACCTGCTTTTTCTATAGAATGTACTACGCTGGTGTCAAATATGCAGACATCCCCTTGCCGGCTCACCACTTTCCGTCCCTCAATTGTCTGCACGCAGTTGCCCGACCAGACATAATTCAGTTCAATATAGTTGTGGGCGTGGGGCTTGATATCTACGAAACGATCCTGCCGGTTTACCCCGATATTCTCATAAGGGTTCATAAAGTAGTCCCCTTCAAATAAGTACGCGCCCTTGTCCATGGAGCTGTATTTACTGTATTCTCTATGTATTCTGGGATTATCAAAATCCACTGTTCCTTTTAGCAGATTTTCCTTCTCCTGATCCGTAAACGCATGTAAAAAGACATCTAATTCTTCGTGAGTCATAATTCCTCCTGGCCTGCTCCCAAATTAACAGCACCGTGATAGCTGCTGCCTTGTATTCTTATCTTCATTTTAATCAAAATATAGGATTTCGTCAAATCCCAGCCAAGATATTTTGTTCAGCATATTTTGTTCAGTTACTTTTGTTCAGCGAAACCATTTCGGGAATAAAAAGGTATCAATCCGTATCCGCGATACCGGCTTTCCAATATTTGAAAAACCCGTAACGGGAAACCGGACTGATACCAGGTTTCATTTAACTATTTGCAATTTTAGACTCTTCTAAGTCCAGATATTTTGCCACATACTGACCCGTGTAAGATCTGGGATTGCGGGCAATTTCTTCCGGTGTACCGCTCGCTATGACAGTACCTCCCTTGTCCCCGCCCTCAGGTCCGATATCGATGATATAATCGGCTGTTTTAATAACATCCAGGTTATGCTCGATTACCACAACCGTATTTCCGCCTTCTGAAAGGCGCTGTAAGATCTCTATTAATTTATGAACATCTGCAAAATGCAGACCGGTAGTCGGCTCGTCCAGAATGTAAATGGTCTTTCCTGTACTCCGTTTGCTCAATTCTGTTGCCAGTTTTATTCTCTGGGCTTCTCCACCCGACAGCGTTGTAGAAGGCTGTCCCAGACGGATGTAAGAAAGTCCCACATCGTAAAGTGTCTCTATCTTCCTGCGGATAGACGGGATATGTTCGAAGAAAGTCATAGCTTCTTCCACGGTCATATCCAGCACATCATAGATACTTTTACCTTTGTACTTTACATCCAATGTTTCCCGGTTGTATCTTTTCCCCTGACATACTTCACAGGGCACATAGACATCGGGAAGGAAATGCATTTCTATTTTCAGGATACCATCACCACTGCAGGCTTCACAGCGTCCACCCTTGACATTAAAGCTGAATCGCCCCTTCTTATATCCTTTTGCCTTGGCATCAGAAGTAGACGCAAACAGATCACGGATCTGATCAAACACTCCGGTGTAAGTCGCGGGATTCGATCTGGGTGTACGCCCGATTGGTGACTGGTCAATATCAATCACTTTATCCAGCTGATCAATCCCTTCGATTGTTACATGCTTTCCGGGAATCACTCTGGCACGGTTTAAGTCCCTTGCCAGACGCTTATACAGAATCTCGTTTACCAGTGAACTTTTACCGGAACCGGATACTCCCGTTACACAAGTCATGACTCCAAGAGGAATCTCAACGTCTATATTTTTCAGGTTATTCTGGGCTGCTCCCACAACTTTAATAGAACCAACCG
>NZ_JAWYAJ010000096.1:5694-12132 GCF_034124845.1 Robinsoniella sp. | reverse complement strand
GGTCTGCGGTACTGCTTCAATAGAAAGTATGGAACGCTTTTTGTTCCATACTTATCCCCCTGGAATAGCGCCAGCTGGCTTATGCTATTCCTTAATTAGCAGTTTCTGATTCCGGCGCTGTTTTCAGTATTTCCGTTCTGGAAACCGCCTGGTCTTTTGCATTTTGCATATCCACGGCAAGTACATCCTCGTATCCAAGCCCCAGAACCGTATCCTGCATTTCTTTCAGCATGCTGTTAAATTCATCTTCCCCGGATGCAAATATCATCTTCCAGGAATAGTCCACAATAGATGCTTTGCACTGGCTTCTTAATGTGGTAATATTGGAATCCTCTTCCGGTGCAATATAGCCGCTTCCGGGAGCTACCATAATCTGATCGTTGTTCTCCAGATATTCTAACGTTGTTTTTGCACCCATCTTTTCCTGCCAGTCCATATCCAGTTTCGTCTTATTCTCTTCCAGTACGGAATCCCACAACAGATAATTGTATGCGGAATTAGTATTGGGATCGATGTCTACCAATGAATTTGTCTTATAATTCAAGGCTGATACGCCATCCTTCCAGGAACCGCCGCCCCATTCTTCCGGAACTGCCACATCATTACTTGGAAGTACCTGCTTGCCAAAATCGGTAAGACAGGGCTTTCCGTCTTTCATTTCCCAGGTCAGGCCTTCCGGACCTGCCGCACCGGAAGATTGCCCGTTGATTTCGATTCCTTCCGGGGAATACAGCCAGTCAATGAAGTCAGCCAGCCTCTGAGGATCTTCCGCTTTACTTCCAATAGCCATTACACTATTGGAATTGCCTTCTGCATAGCACCCGTAAGAAAAGATTTTCATGTCGTCAATGGGTGCCAGCATAAAGCCTTTTCCTTCTTCTTTACGCTCCGGTGTATTGTACATATTCTGTCCAAGCCATGGCCATGGTGCATATAAGACCTGACCGTCTTTGTATTTATTGCCCAGGGTATCGTAATTCTGGGTTGTGGATTCCGGATCTACAAGCCCCATCTGATTTGCATCAAAGAAGAACTTCAGCACACGGACATACATAGAATCACTGTCAATTATGCTCTGGTAGTCGGAGCCGTCCGCCTTCGCCAGAACAAATCCCTGCTCATCATAGCCGTAGAAGCAGGTTGGCTGCTTTGCGTTATTCATCATATTGCCGTCCCAGTCCTTAAACAGGGATATGGCGTAAGTCTTTTTCCCTGAGTCACTGGTTGGGCATACCTCCTGCATTTTTTGCAGTACGGGCAGCATGTCCTCCATTGTCTTCATCTGCGGATATCCCGCTTCCTTGTATGCATCCCATCTGAAATAAGGGCCAAATGTAAGATCCAGACCTTCACTGGGGGTATCAGCCGGCTGTGTGGAGATTTCACTTGGAATAGCCCAGGTTCCTTCTTCCTTCACCAGCTTATTCGTTTTGTCAATTGCCGGCTGATAGTTGGTGGTAACCTCTTTATCCTTCAGCAAATCTGTCATATCCATCAGCAGTCCCGCCGTAACCAGGTTCTGCAGTTTTCCATTTCCGGTGCCCGTAATGATTAAGTCTCCCAGATCCCCTGCTGCAGATCGTGTCTGAAACAGTGTATCGCCTCCTCCTGCAACATTTGGAGCGATGATATTCAGTTCCATATTAAATTTATCTTTCACCACTTTTGCAAACCATCCCGACTGAATCCCCTGGTAATTTGCCAGGCTGTCAAATACGTCTACCGTAATAAAGTCCTCATACTTACTGTTTGAGGCTTCTTCCCCTGCCCCTGTACTGCCTGATGATTCCGCAGATTGCTTGCTTTCTCCACCGCAGCCTGCCAGAACAGATGCTGTCATAGCCATACATAAGAATACACTGATTAATTTCTTTTTCATATCTTACCTCCATATATTTATTATATTTTATTTCATTTTTCATAGCAAAACAAACTTTCATAAACTTGACAAAAAATCAGCCTTTTACCGACCCAATCATAATTCCCTTTACAAAGTATTTCTGGAAAATCGGATAGACAAACAGGATCGGCAGTACTACGATAACAGAGACCGTCATCCGGATGGATGTAGGCGTCTGGGTGGTTGCCAGAGCTGCCATATTCAGTGCAGAGCCGGCGTTATTTTTCACCATGGCAGCCAGGGAGTTCGCCTGGTTGATATACTGGTACAGCAGATACTGCAGGGAATAGAGCTTTTGGTCCGTAATATAAATCAGGGTATCCTGAAAGGAATTCCACTGGGCAACCGCTGCGAATATTGCTACTGTGGCAAGGATAGGTGTACAGGTTGGCAGAATAATCTTGTAGAAAATCTTAATAATGCCGGCGCCGTCTATCTCTGCTGCCTCCTGGAGGGATTTGGGAATGGATTCAATGTATGTCTTAACCAGAATAATATTAAAGGGCTGAACAATCGCCGGAATCACATATACCCAGAAGGTATTGGTAAGGTGCAGGGTTTTCATCGTAATAAACATAGGGATCAAACCGGCATTAAAATACATGGTAATGACCAAAAAACGATACCACAGCTTTCTGTGCCACATTTTTTCCTGGGTAAACATAAATCCCAGAAAAGCCGATGCCAATACAGTGAGTGCCGTTCCCAGAACCGTTCGTGCCAGAGAGATCAACGCCGCCAGCGGCAGTCCTTTCAGCTGCAGAACCTGCACATAATTTTCAAAATGTATCTTTTGCGGAAGGAAATTGATCATTCCGTTGGCACTTAAGTCATTGGCACTGATCGTATTTACAATCAGATAGTAAAAGGGATAGGCACAGATTAGTGTGAGCAGCCCAAAAATCAGATAATTAAATATATTAAAGGTAACATCTCCTTTTGTAAGATGCTTTTTCTTTTTTACTTCTTTCATTACTTCTCCTTTCCCGCCGCTAAATAATGGATTCTCCCCGGGTCTTTTTAGATACAAAATTGACGATTACCAGCAGCGTAACACTCACCAGACTTTTCAGCATACTGATGGCGGTTGCCAGGGACAGGCTGTTTCCTGTCATGCCGATATTGTAAACGTAAAGGTCCAGAACCTGAATATGTGTCTTGTTAAAGGAATTCTGGAATACAAAATACTGATCCATTCCATTGTTCAGGAAATTGGCGATGGACAGCATCAGCAATACAAAAAATGTAGGCATCAGGGCTGGAAGCGTAATGTTCCGCATGAGCTGGGAACGGTTCGCTCCATCCACTCTGGCTGCTTCGTACAATTCTGTATCCACGCCTGCTATTGAAGCCAGATACATGATAGACCCCCATCCCAGTCCCTTCCAGGTATTCCATAAAATCATCCACAGCCAGGTATGGGAATCACTGTCTAAAAACTTTAATGGTTCCGTGATAACCCCCATATGCTGCAGCATGGTGTTGACCATTCCGCTGTTGGAAAAAAGACTGAATGCTACAGAATAGACAAGTACCCAGCTGATAAAATTGGGCAGCGTAGTCAGGGTCTGTACCAGGTTTTTAAACCATTTGCATTTGATTTCATTTAAAAAGATAGCAAATCCTATTGGCAGTACGGATGTTGCAATCCCCAGTAAACTCATGGCAAACGTATTTCTCATTACCTGCATCAGCTGATCCATCTGGGTTTTGTTAGCAAATAACGTCTGAAACCACTGAAGTCCCACGAATTCACACTTAGACAGCGGAAGGGGCGGTTTATAATCAAAAAATGCGTAAATCCAACCGTGTAATGGAAAATACGAAAATAAAAAACACAGAATAATAAAGGGCAGTACCCAAAAAAACAACTTTTTTCCCTGTCTGCTCTTTGCCTTTTTTTGTCTGCCATCAATCGTGGCAGATGTCAAATTCTTCTTCACTCTTTTTCCTCCTATCAATTCACATGGAGCAACATACTTTCATGTGGTGCGGTATCTGCATTTATGTTACCATTCCTGTGAATTTAGGAATACCTTCAAAATTTCACATGGATCCTGTAAAAATTATATCTTTACGGTCCTATGAATAAAACCTCTAATTTTATCTGTATTTTTTCTATTATTTTTCCTGTAGACCATTTTCCCGCTCCCCTATAAGATCAGAGTATCTAATAAATGAAAAAGTAGAGGAGAAAACCAATGAAGTTCAATATCAACAGTCCAGTATTCCAGTTTATCAACACCTTTTGTGAATTTATACTGTTAAATATCGTGTTCCTGATCTGCTGCCTGCCCGTTTTCACAATCGGAGCTTCTTTAAGCGCACTGTATCAGGTCACGATACGGGAAGCCAGAGGCGAGCATGGCTATATCCTGAAAACCTTCTTCCGGGCATTCCGGGAAAATTTTAAAGCTGCGACCCTTGCATTTCTATTCTATTTCATTGCCGGGGCTGTTCTTTTATTCAATCTGGTTTTTTGGAATGCAATAGGGACAATGGCTGCCAATGTAATACTGCTGGTTTTGACACTGCTCAGTGCCATGCTGATTATCTCCTTCCTGTATACCTTTCCCCTCATAGCAAGATTTCAAAACCGGATTGCTGTCACGATTAAAAACTCCTACCGGATTGCCATGGAACACCGCCTGCAGACCATCGCTCTTCTCCTGACCCAGGGTATTGCCATATTGCTGTGCATAATGGCAGACCAGACTAAACTGTTTATGGTGATCGTGGGATTTGCTTTTATTGCCTATTGTAATTCCTTTTTGTTTGGGCGGGTGTTTGCGGGGTATGAGAAAATTGAGGGAGTAGCTGATTAAGGATGCTTTATACACCACCTATCTTACACAAAGCGTATTTCCCATTAATCCATCCCAATCAAAAAACCCGGAGTCTGCCAACTTATCATCAGCAATTCTCCGGGTTTCACTATTCGTGATTCCTATTTCATTCTGTTTTTTCTATATAAACTTCACAGTTACAACATTCTGATTAACTAAATAAATCCCTTATTTAACAGGTGTAATATTATTGTCTTTTAATACCACATCATGTGCTCCGCCTTCTACAATACTTACGGAGGAAACCAGAGTCAGCCTTGCATTGCGCTGGAATTCCGGTATGCTTAAGGCACCGCAGTTTCACATTGTTGACCGTACTTTACTAAGGGTTATGCTCAGGTTGTCATGAAGGCTGCCTGCATATGGTACATAAGAGTCAACACCCTCTTCGAAGGAAAGCTTGGATGCTCCGCCCATATCGTATCTCTGCCAGTTTCTGGCTCTTGCGGAACCTTCGCCCCAGTACTCTTTCATATAATTTCCATTTACCATTACTTTATTTGTCGGGCTTTCATCAAATCTGGAGAAGTATCTGCCCAGCATGCAGAAATCTGCGCCCATAGCAAGTGCCAGGGTGATATGGTAATCATGTACAATTCCACCGTCAGAACAAATCGGAACATAGATTCCTGTTTCTTCAAAATATTCATCTCTTGCTTTAGCCACTTCGATAACAGCAGTTGCCTGTCCACGGCCAATTCCCTTTGTTTCACGGGTGATACAGATCGATCCTCCGCCAATACCGATTTTAACAAAATCTGCACCTGCTTCCGCCAGAAAACGGAATCCTTCACGGTCAACTACATTTCCAGCACCTACTTTTACGGTATCTCCGTAGTTCTTACGGATGAATTCAATGGTCAGTTTCTGCCATTCGGAAAATCCTTCTGAGGAGTCAATGCAAAGGATATCCGCACCTGCTTCTACTAATGCAGGAACACGCTTGTCATAATCTTTTGTATTGATACCGGCACCAACGATATAACGTTTGGAAGTATCTAAAAGTTCCAATGGGTTTTCTTTATGGGAATCGTAATCTTTACGGAATACAAAAGCAATCAGTCTCTGGTTGTTGTCCAGGATTGGAAGGGCATTTAATTTGTGATCCCAGATCACATTATTTGCCTCTTTCAGACTGATCCCTTCTTTTGCATAGATTACATTTTCAATCGGAGTCATAAATTCTGAAATCCTGGTTGCAGGATCCATACGGCTGACACGGTAATCCCTGCTGGTAACAATACCTACCAGCTTGCCGTTAGCGGTACCATCATCGGTTACTGCTACGGTTGCGTGACCGGTCTCGGCTTTCAGTGCCAGAATATCTGCAAGGGTCTGATCCGGTCTTACATTAGAATCACTGGATACAAAACCTGCCTTATAATTTTTGACCCTGGTTACCATCTCTGCCTGCTGTTCAATTGTCTGGGAACCATATATAAAGGAAATACCACCTTCTTTGGCTAATGCAATTGCCATGTTATCATCGGAAACCGACTGCATGATCGCAGATACAAGCGGAATATTCATGGAAATTGCCGGTTCCTCACCCTTCCTGAATTTCGTTATCGGGGTACGTAAGGATGCATTTGCCGGAATACACTGGGCTGAAGAATATCCTGGTACTAATAAATACTCGCTAAAAGTGTGGGATGGTTCGTTGTAATAGAATGCCATTTTATCTTCTCCTTC
>NZ_JAWYAJ010000096.1:0-5684 GCF_034124845.1 Robinsoniella sp. | reverse complement strand
AGACTTTTTGCGGATAAATACAAGGCTTTTTACTCTCAAATTTGATTTTTCGGCAAATGTCGCAAAATTATTCCCACTTTTGGCTGTTACATGTTCATAACTAATATATCACCGGTCAGTATCTTTGTATTTCCTCCCGGTATTAAAATTTCAGAGTTCCGCTTGATCATTACAATCAGAGAATCCTTAGGAAGGTTAATCTGGCTTAACGGCTTATCCGCCCATTTATGCCCGCTGGTAACCGGAACTTCCACAAGCGGTATATCGGAGCTGCTTCTGGATGCAATTCTGTTGGAAATCAGAATATCACCTTCGCAAATAATCGTATTTCCTTTTGGAATAATGGTATTTCCCTCCCTTTTAATCATCACAATCAGGGATTCCGAGGGCAGGCATACTTCGTTAATCCTCTTGTCTTTCCAGGGGCTTTGTTGGTCAATAATTGTTTCAATTAACACGATATCCGTATCATCCTGATAATCATTGAACGTCTTCAAAACATTTTCTTCATCGTATACCAGATTTAGTTTTTTCGCCATGTAAGGAAGGAAACTTCCCTGGAAAGTTACGGATAATAGTGCAATACAAAATACGATATGGAAAATATCATTTTGCGGATCTGCCTGATTTGTCACCGTCATGATCGCAAATACAATAGATGCCGCGCCCCGAAGACCAGCCCAGGACGTAAAAACAATTTCACGAAAAGACCTTCCAAATGGCTTCATGATCAGGTATACAGCCGCCGGACGTGCAACAAAGCTCATAAATACCCCAATCAGCAGGGCGGTCAGCAAAATTCCCGGTATCTGGGACGGAAATGCCAGGAGGCCCAGAAGGAAAAACAGAAGAATCTGCATCAGTCCTGAAAGACTGTCAAAGAACTGAATCAGTTCCACCTTTTGCACCATCTTGCTGTTCCCCATAATAATTCCTGCAACATATACACTGAGATATCCGTTTCCACCAATAAAGGATGGAAGTGTATAAGCCGTCAATGCAGCTGCGACAACGAAAATCGTCCGCATGCCGGTAGATTCAAACCGCACTCTCTGCAGAATTCGTACCGCAATAAATGAAATGATTACGCCCGCAAGAAGGCCGAACAGCAATTGCTTGAAAAAAATAGAAATTACCGGAACAGAAGAACCTCCGGACATAAAGGATAAAATAATCAGAGTCATGGTATAGGCTACCGGGTCATTACTTCCACTTTCTATTTCCAGAACAGAAGCAAGGCCATTTTTCAGATTTAACTTTTTAGAACGAAGAATAGAGAATACAGATGCCGCATCCGTAGAACCTACTACAGAACCAATCAGCATCCCTTCCAGCAAGGTCATGCCAAGTACGTAATGGCAAAACAGACCTGTAATACCGGCAGTCATCAAAACACCGAAGACAGAAAGCAGGATTCCCTGTATGCTGGTCGCCTTTGCCGCTGCCCAGTTCGTCTCGAAGCCTCCGGAAAACATAATAAAAATCAAGGCGGTAGAGCATATGGACTCTGCCATACCGAAATTATCAAAGGGGATTTTGATAAGACCATCGGATCCGAAACACATTCCCAGAACCATGAAGAGCAATAGGCTCGGAACCCCCAGTCGGCCGGATATTTTCCCCAGAAAAACACATAGCAGCAATACTGCACTGCAGATAGCTAAAATGTAGAGCAATCACATCACCTCTCTTATAATAATGAAAATATTATGTAAACCACTTTTTTATCATATCACAGGGAAATTCTTCCGTAAAGTAAAATATGCAAAAATATGTGAATTATCCATAATTTTGTATATTTTTTCATTTCACTATTATATAGCATAGCTACAGCAGTCGTCAGAAACAGTTGCAATCTAAAGGAAACAGCGCTAGAATGAATTTATTCACCATCTTTTAATTTACATAAAACCATGACGAAAGGACGCTGTTATGATGAATAAGAAATGGTTCCTATATATATGTGCAGGTACGTGTCTTCTGCTGGCAGGATGTACTGCGAACCCCAGCGTCCAGACAGAGACTCAGGCAGTAAGTTCCCCGGAAAGCGCGGTCCCGGAAAGTGCGGTCCCGGAAACTCGTACACTGTCTACTGAAGCGGAAACGCATACGCTTCCTCCTGAAGTGGAAGCTGGTACACTTCCTCCCGAAATTGAAACAAATCCCATATTTATACATTCCGATGAAGCAGTAAAAAAACCAGAAAAAGAAACAGAAGCAGATATACAGGCTTCCGACGGCATCGACCTGAACACGCCTGTCACAGTAACTGAGAATCAGAAGCGAAGCGTCACTTACACGGTTGAAAAAGTGGAGACCTCCAAGACCTCCGGCACTGCTTCCGCTGACGGGACAAAGTCTCATGCATCAGCTTTCGACGTCAAAACACACTCCTATGTCTGGGTAACATTAAAAGTCCACAATAATGATGCCGGGAAAATCGTTGAATTCCAGCCAGAGTACCGCCGAATCCGTTTTCACCTTGCTTCGGATGGCACTCAACCCGTCAGAAGCATTGAAACCAGCCTCCAGCCGGAAAAAGGCTATTATCCCATACCCGCCGGGGAGGATCAGACTTTCATCCTGGGCTATATAGTTCCAGATTCCCTGTTATCCCAGATGTATCTGCAGACCGGTGGCAGATACGGATACACCGAAAAATGTGATATGCGGTTTGACTTCAGTGATGTTTATTATTTGAAATTATTTGATTAAATGAAAAAGCGTACCCGGCAGAAGATCCTTTCTTCGCCGGGTACGCTCTTTAGATGGTCTCCCCTTCTACCATCTTTTCCACGATATTGCTGCTGTCTCCCAGATAGATTACCCGCTCCAGCCTTTCTAAAAGGCCAAGGGGCTGGGGATGCCAGATTGATTCGTCATCGATCACCAGTGCATCAAATGCAAAGCCTGCTTCAAAGCTTCCTACTTTTCCAAAAAATTCACCGCCTCCCCTGGTTGCCAGATAAAATACTTCTTTTAACGTAAGCGGGGATGCCGTCTGGTCCACCAGCCTCCAATATAGCTTTGAAACCTGTATGGCATCTGACATGGCACGGAACATGGACATGGAGCTTCCTCCTGCAAGGTCACTCCCCAGTCCCACATGCAGCCCTTCATTCAGATACTTTCTCACAGGAGCAATCCCCGAAGACAGATTCATATTGGACTGGGGGCAATGAGCTACATATACGCCGTTTTTCCTGATCAGTGCGATCTCCTCCTCTGCGGAAGATACACAATGTGCCATAACGGTCTTGCATCCATCCCCGAACAGACCTGCCTGTTCATAAGCTTCTCCATAAAAGCCTGCAGACGGACACAATTCCTTTACCCAGGCAATCTCCCCTTCGTTTTCCGACAAATGGGACTGAACCGGCAGATGGTGCTCTTTCTGGATTTCCCCAAGCTTCCCCATCAGGCTGTCCGTACAACTGGGTATGAACCTGGGTGTCAGAATAGGCGATGTATATTGATAATGTCCTTCCATATCTTTCAGCCAGCGCAGCGTCTCCTCCTGGGATTCCTCTGTGGTTTCACACAAGTATTCGGGTGCATTTCTGTCCATGTTTACTTTACCCACCATCGTCCGCAGTTTTGTATCCTCCAATAGATCCATTAAAATCTTCGTAGCATCCCTGTGGATCGTGGCAAATATGCAGGCTCTGGTAGTCGGGCTTTTTTTCAGTTCTTCCATAAACATGCCATATGCCCTTTTTGCATACGTTTCTTCGGCATATCTGGCTTCTTCCGGAAATGTGTAGGTATTCAGCCAGTCCAGAAGTTCCAGATCCATGCCAAATCCCCGCAGTCCATATTGGGGTGCATGCATGTGCAGATCCACCAGACCGGGTATCACAAGCCGGTCACCGTAATCCTTCACCTGAATACTTTGATATTTTTCCGGAAGTTTTTCAAAAACACCTCCGCTGATGCCGTTTTCACAGACAACGTAACCATTTTCTATTAAAACCAGATTATCCGGCGTAGTACTATATATAATATTTCCTTTTACAGCATAACAATTTTCATTCATTGCCATATTCGCTCCTTTTCTTTCTGCTTTTATATTTCACTTTTTCACCCCTGCTTCCGGGTGGGGATATCTCCTGTCCTACTTTATCACAAAAGTATTTTCATTGCAAAAGATTGTAAAATTGCTTTGCAAAAAAAAGTATTTTTTCGTTTTAAAAACCTTCCCTTTATTGTATAATGAATTTATACATTACCAAAAACAAGATATTTCAACATCAATGCTCCTTTCCTTATTATACAACATATCCGGCGAAAAGAGGTGTACCAATGGCTGATAATGAGCAAATATTTCATGATTTTACAATTGACCCCTATCTTTTTTACGAGGCAATCGAAAACAGTACGGATGACTATATCTACATAGTTGATATGATTCGGGATATCTCCCTTATCTCAGAAAATATGCTGCAAGATTTTGACCTTCCCGGCAGGAAGGTACCTGGACTTGTTCCTCTTTGGGGTGAATTGGTACACGAAAAAGACAGACAGCGGTATTTTGATTCTATCGAAAAGATGCTGGAGGGAGAAACGGATGAACACAATGTAGAATACCAGATCCGGAATCGTAAAAATGAATACATGTGGGTTGTCTGCCGGGGACTGCTAAAAAGAGATCAGAACGGAAACCCCATATTTTTTGCAGGTGTTGTAACAAATCTGGGAAGTAAAGGTAAGATTGATTATATTACCGGACTGTTTGCCCAGAAAGAATGCGAAAAGCTGATCACCGGATTGATTGCAACTGAAACCAATCCAGGGGGTATTCTCCTGCTGGGACTGGATGACTTCTCCCGAATCAATGCCTTAAATGACCATATATTTGGTAATACGGTACTTCGCCAGTTTGCCCAGACCATATTGCAGTTTCTTCCTGCTAATGCAGATCTGTTCCGATATGACGGGGATGAATTCGCAATTGTATATAAAAATGCTTCCGGACAGGAATTATACCAGCTTTATCAGAAAATACATGCCTATGCCAACCGCAGGCAGATTACAGACGGGATTTCTTACTTCTGTACCGTGTCAGCCGGCATCACTATGATCGGAACTGACGGAGATAATTATCTGGATTTAATTAAATTTGCCGCCAGTGCACTGGAAGCCTCCAAGCAAAACGGGAAAAATACCTGCACCTTCTTTTCCCCTGATTTAATCAAATCCAAACTCCGCACCCTGGAGATTACCAACCAGCTGCAGCTGAGCATCATGAATCACATGGAGCATTTTCACATGGTATATCAGCCTTTAATCAGTAATGACACCCTGGAAGTGGGAGGCGCTGAGGCTTTACTTCGCTGGACCAGCGAAATCTATGGCCCGGTAAGCCCCATGGAATTTATACCGGTACTGGAATCAAACGGCCTTATTGTTCCCGTCGGCAAATGGGTACTGGAAGAGGCAGTTAAGACCTGCAAAGAATGGATTACTTATGCCCCTGACTTTGTCATGAACATTAACATATCCTATTTACAGATGCTGGATACCTCTTTTCTGCAATACATCCGGGATCTTCTGATAAAATATCAGCTGGACCCCCGCCATATCGTCCTGGAACTGACGGAAAGTTATTTTGTCACCGATATGGAAGCTCATAAAAATACCTTTGCCCAATTGCGGAAAGAACAGATTAAAATTGCCATGGATGA